>CAYTLS010000352.1:0-3742 GCA_964438745.1 uncultured bacterium | reverse complement strand
GCGACCCCCACATCGGCCACAAGATGGTGTTCGACGAGATCATCTGGCACCAGCAGCAGGGCGGGGATGCGTATGGATTGATCGCCGATCTGGAAGCCCACAATGAAAAACTGCAGAAAAAATATGCCATCATCGAAGAGCAGGAAGTCAGATATGAAGAATACCGTACCGATGATGCAGAAATTGTGCTGATCGGTTATGGCATTTCTTCCCGTGTCGTCCAATCGGCAATCAATGAATTACGCGCTGACGGGATCAAAGCCGGAATGCTGCGCCTGATTACTTTGTTTCCATTCCCAATCCAAAAAATTAAGGAACTGGCTAAAAAAGTTGATTCTTTCTTAGTTGTGGAAATGAGCAATGGTCAGATGATTGACGATGTCAGATTAGCGGTTGAGGGCAAAAAACCGGTCCATTTTCACAACAGAATGGGTGGCTTTGTACCTACTGCTAAAGAAATTCGTGAAAAAGTTGTAAAGATAATGAGGTAATTATGAGTAAAAATATATTAAGAAAACCGGAAGCCTTTTACGATAAATTTGATAGAAAAGCAGGAAGTGATTTCCTGACAACAACCTATTGTCCCGGCTGTGGACATGGTATTTTGCACAAACTGGTCGCTGAAGCGCTGGAAGATTTTGGCGTCCAGAAAGAAACCATGTTTGTCAGCCCGGTAGGGTGTAGTGTATTCGCCTATTATTTTATGGATGTTGGTAATGTTCAGGCGGCCCACGGTCGCGCCCCGGCTGTTGCCACAGCATTGAAACGCGCTAATCCAGACAGCATCGTGATCTCCTACCAGGGAGATGGTGACCTGGCAGCCATCGGCGGCGCGGAAATTCTTAATGCCGCAAACCGTGGCGAAGGCATTACTGTATTCTTCGTCAACAATGCAATCTATGGAATGACCGGCGGCCAGATGGCGCCGACAACTCTTGTTGGTCAAAAAACCATGACCACTCCTACCGGCCGAACCCTGGAAAACGAAGGCTTTCCCATCAAAATGAGTGAAATTATCGCAACCCTTGATATGCCGGTTTATGTTGACCGCGTCATGCTGGGAGATATTAAATCCATTCGTAAAGCGAGAAAAGCGGTCCGTAAGGCCATTCAAATACAGAAAGAAAAAAATGGTTTCGCTTTTATCGAAGTGCTGGCCGCTTGTCCATCCAACCTGAAAATGACGCCGGTTGACACACAGAAATGGGTCAGAGATGTATTGGCAGAACAATTCCCACTTGGTGTCAAAAAAGATGTTTCCGATACTTTTAAAGGCAAACCGAAACCACCGGAAAAATTGCCATTATCAGAAATCCAATCCATCCTGGATATTGAAGATTCCAATATCAATAAAGATATCATTGCCAATTACGCCGGCAAAGATTTCCACGAAGAGATCAAAATCGCAGGCTTTGGCGGACAGGGTGTATTGAGTCTCGGTATTGTGCTGTCGGAAATGGGCATGCGTCACGACTACGAAGTGAGTTGGATACCGTCCTATGGCCCGGAAATGCGTGGCGGTACTGCCAACTGTAATGTTCATTTATCCAATAAAAAAATCGGTTCGCCGGTCGTTGACAAACCCAGCGTACTGGTCGCCATGAACCTGCCATCACTGGATAAATTTGAAAATGATGTGGCTGAGGGCGGCTACATTTTTTATGATTCCTCTCTGATCAACAAGGAACCGGAACGCAAAGATGTCAATGTTATTGCGATTCCGGCCACCAAGATTGCCGATGAATTGGGAACCACCAAAGTCGCCAATATGGTGATCGTTGGCGCCATGATCGAAAAACTGAACCTGATGTCACAGGAAGTTGTCCTGGATGCCATCGGCGATGTGATCAAAAAGAAAAAACTGGTGGACATCAACAAAAAAGCCATTAACCGTGGCGTTGAGTTTATCAAAAATATGTAAACTGTTGTTCTATGTGTCATAAATCAAAAAGTCCCGGTGAGAATCGGGACTTTTTTTGTTAGCCGAACACAATCTGCCTTGCATTACTCATAAATTCCAGTAATTTCTACGAATAGCGCAAATTACACGAATATAAAAAATGGGGATAATATAAAACAAATATCCAATGAGTGGATATTGTAGAACAAGCATCCTGCTTATTTATCATTTTCCCGGTTTAGAAAATGATTTTTCAGGTCTGGCAGACCCTTCCGAAGATTTAACAAATAAGCGGGCGCAAAAACAGTAAATTTTCGCCATATTCAATGGCGGAATCTTCGGAAGGTTGCAGATCTAAATTCACACCACTCGTTCCCAAATGCACCACTCGTTCCCAAATTGAATTTGGGAACGAGTTCCGCGGTACGCTCTCAGAATCATAGATCGGGAACTATCTTGAGTCAAGTTCACAGTAAAGATTTGCTATTTTATAAAGGTACATTTTTTTACCTTTGTAAAATGGTCCGTTTGCAAACGATAGAAATAGATGCCTGCGGATAACTCCTCGGGCGTCCAGTTGACCCGGTAGCTACCAATAGCCTGTTTTTCATTTACCAGGGTTTTTACCAATTCTCCCCTGATATTATAAACCGACAGATTAACCCTACCCGGTTTAACCAGGCTGTACTCAATTGTGGTTTCCGGATTAAAGGGATTTGGATAATTTTGGCTGAGTTTAAATTTAAAGAGTTTATTTTTGTTATCATTATTTTCTTCATCAAACCAGGCTATTATCCGTCCCATGAACGCTGCCCGGTCACCACTGTCGGCTATTGCTTCAAAGGGAAACCCTAAAAAGACCAGTTTGTAGGTTGAGTCCACGGCAATGGCCGCTAGTGGATTTGAGCTGCTATTGACATAGTTTTGCTTTCCCAGCGAGGTATTTTTGATTAATTCGGTATACTCGCTTTCATCTTGCCAATTCTCATAATCATTATTAGAAAATAGTAATGAATCCACAGACAAATCATTCGGCTGATCTTTTTGACTGACGGCTTTTCCCAGGGATGGTCTTGCCCTTTCCGTATCAAATTTCAGCAGGGGCTGTGCAGGGGAGACCGGAGCAATAGCTTCACTTGGAAAGTCCTCTGAATCAAGCAACTCAATATCTAACCGTTCAGAAATCCTGTTGCCATATATTCCCTCAACACTTTTATATTTGGCCGGGCCTAGATACCGGGCACACATATAGTCCCTGAAAAAAACTGTCGTCTGCATAATTCGGGAAAAGTCAGCATCTTTTTCAGCGATTAATAACTTGCCACCGTTATCAAGAAAAGTAATGAGATGAGGAATATAAGTTTCAGGAAAATAATCAGTAGCAACTATCACTTTATCATACTGTTTAAGAATTGTACTGTCAACAGCGCTAGATCTTAAATAAGGGTCCCAAATATCAAAATTATAATTACTCCTCTCCAAAGCACTGGTAATCGGTGATGCTCGGTGTAAATATCGTTCCAGGAAGTTTGTTCGATAAGCATAAATTACTAAAATGTCATTTTCAATCTGATGGGGTTTTGTTGTAAACCGATTACCATTAATCCGTTCGCCAATATTACCGGCCATATCCTCTGCATAGACATCGATATAATAATCGGAATTGGGTTCAGGTGTAAAATAATAATAATAATAATTATAATATAGATTATTGTAATTTTTCAATATAGATTTTTTAAATATAGTCCCATTTGTAATGTTTTTTACATTCACTGTAACATTTTGCAAGTCACCTGTCTCAACAATTCTAGCTAATATTCTAATTTGTTTTTCGGGATCTGG
>CAYTLS010000351.1:0-3752 GCA_964438745.1 uncultured bacterium | reverse complement strand
TTTAATTTCGGGGTATAAATGTTAGAAAGAATACTGATCCAGAAAAATATCGTTAGCCAGGAGATACTGGATAAAGCGATCGGAATAAAGAGCGGTGAAAAATCTGAAACCCGTCCAATTGCCAAAATTCTGTATGACGACCTTGGTGTGGATCGTGAGAAAATCCTGAACGAAATTGTAGAGTATTATGCGATTCCCCATGTTCGTGAGGTGCCGGATGAGGAAATTCAGGAAAAGCTTGAATTCATCGCCAAGTTTCTCGAAGATGAGGTCAATGTGAAGACCAAAGACGAAATGCTTCGTCATAAGGTAATCCCTTTCAGCATTTATGAACGCAACAATCACAAAACCCTGAAATTATTGACGGCTGATCCCCTGGCCATTGAACTCAAAGACCTGGTTGAAAAATTTCATTATGAAAATGTAGAAATCTGTTATACCGCCGAGCAAAATATTTACAAGATCTACAACGAAATTCATAAGCGTGAAAATGAACTGGCAGAATTGATGCAGGACATTGAGTATGAAGATGAAGTGGATGCCAGTGAATTGCATGATGATGAACTGACCCAGCAGCAACTGGAAGAGATCATCAGCAAAAGCGCCTTGACCCAATTTGTCGATGGATTGTTGGAAGAAGCGGTCCGGGAAGGGGCCAGTGATATTCATATTATTCCGAAAACAGAAACTGTCACGGAATATAAATTCCGGATCGATGGTGAATTGCAAACCTGGTACACACAGAAAGGCATTCGGCCCGAAGCTATCTCAGCGGTTTTTAAAGATAAGACCAAAGGGGTAAACCGGTTTGAACGAGAGCGTGCTCAGGACGGCTTCATTCAGAAAGTTGTGGACGGGCAATTCATCCGCTATCGTGTATCAATCATTCCCATTGTCGGTGCTTCTCTGGAGTTTAAACTGGAAAGTATTGTCATTCGAATTCTGGATGACAGAAAAGTGATCAAGGACCTGAAAAAACTTGGATTATTGCCCAAGGCCCTGAATGATTTTAAAAAAGCCATCAGTTCACCGTCGGGTATTGTCATTATTACCGGGCCAACGGGCAGTGGGAAAAGTACCACACTGGTGGCGGCGCTTTATGATGTCATGGACCCGCGTAAATGTATTTTGACGGTGGAAGATCCCGTGGAATATATGATTGAAGGGGCGCGACAGTTAAAAATCAGTTCAAAAATGGATTTTACTTTAGCAATGCGGTCGATATTACGACACGATCCGGATATTGTGCTGGTGGGTGAGATGCGGGACAAGGCGACCGCGCAAATTGGTATCAAGTTAGCCAATACCGGGCATCTGACTTTTTCCACACTGCATACAAATGACGCGCCCAGCGCGGTGTCACGATTGTTTAAAATGGGAGTCGAACCGTTTTTAATCGCCAATTCTATTAATTTGGTCATGGCGCAAAGATTAGTAAAAAAACTTTGTGAAAACTGCAAAGAAGTTGACGCGGAGCCGGAATTGGAATCTTTGCAGTTGCTGGGATTTTCCGACGCTGAAATAGAACGGACAACTTTTTACAAAGCCGTTGGCTGTGATAAGTGTAATGCCGGGTATAAGGGACGAACAGCTATTATGGAAGCCCTTTATTTTTATCCCGAAATAAGACAGGCAATTATTCAGGCCTCTGATAATATTGATGAAGATACGATTCGCAAGGTTGGTGAAAAACACGGAATGTTGTCATTGCGTGAAGCGGGCCGAATGCGAATCATGCAGGGGATTGCCACGGTTGAAGATATTTTAGCCAAAACGCTGGAGGAATAATATGGGCAAAAGTGAATTACTGATCTTAGCTGCTGCTATTGTTGTATTCAGTATGTTTACTCTGAGCCTGACCGAAATGCAGTTGAATGTCACACAGCGCAATGTAGAAGAAAAAATTGAATATTATATGGTCAATGAAGCCAAATCCTTCCTGGAAAAGTTAGAGATTCAGAAATTTGATCATATTTTAAATGATGATAATTCAGTCCCTGTCGGAGTCACAGTGCCGGATGATTTTACACCTTATGATTCTTTGCATTCGGAACCGGGAGACACCACCGGAATTTTTGACATTGATGATTTTGCGGGCATTCATAATGATTTGAGTATCACAATTAATGATTCTACCTACTGGCAGAATTACCGGATTAAGTGTGACGTAAATTATGTTGACGCCAACCTTGATACTGTCCATCAGACGACCCTACGCAAAAAAGTTGACATTGAAATAACCAGTGCTTATTTAGACAATACCTTGCGATTTTCCAGGGTATTCACTTTTTATTGAAATTTTTTAATAATATAGATATATTTTATAAAATTCAGAGGTAAATATGGATTCAGGATTATCATTAGCATTATCAATCATTATTGGTAGTATATTTGTTCTGACCATTATGAGCGCCCAGGAAAATCTGCATGAATTGAAAATAAAGAATCAATTGGAATCCATTGTTCAGGAAAAGGCTGATTTTGTTAATTATGTACTATCAACGGATTTTGAACGAATAGGCAGTAAATTGCCCCTGGGTGAGATTACCGGAGTATATTTGTTAAAAGGAGATACCACTTCAATCAGTTTTCTGACCGATACAACCCGGCATTCAGACCCGGCTAACCAAATCGACACGATAAAATACACACTGGGGCCGGTTTCAGAGTTGAGTCATACTGACAATCCGAAAGACAAGATTCTCTACCGGCTGATCAATGACGGCCCAAAAATGGGGATCAGTGAAAGCCTCACCCATCTGAGATTTAAATTTTTAAAGCAAGACCTTACCGAGGCTAATGCGGCCCAAATGAATTCAGTGAAGGCGATTGAAATAAAAGGAATTGTGCAGACAGGATACGCTTACGGGACTTTCTGGAATCCCGCGACGAAGCAACAAGAACCCCGGTATTATCAGTCGGAAATATCAACCCTGATATGCCCAAACAATTTAAGTTGGTATTAATATGGAAAAATTAATTCAGGATGTAAAAGCAATCTTAAAATCCGTTGAATCAAATTTAAAAGAAGAAACAATTTTTGATATTCAATATTGTAAAAATATATTCAAAGAAGTCAAAAAACTGGAAGATGCTAAATTATTTCTGTTAAGAGATTTGATCAAGCAATTTCTCCATCACATGGAAGAACGGGAAGCATCGGATATTGATTTGGGCGGTCTGGGCAGTGAAGGCCGTATCTGGTACCGTGTACAGGGATTAAAAAGTCCGATTGAAGTTTTTGGCACCTTTCGGTTGGTAGAGATGGATATTCTGCTGCTCAGTTTGTTGGAGGAGCGGCAGGCGGAAATATTTTTCAGAGAGCGGAGTTTTGATTTTTCCTTTCTACTGGAGGGTAAGGAAGGCATCCAACGAAGATTAAGGGCGTCAATGTATCTGGACATGGGGCATGTCGCCTTGAATATGCGTATGATCGATGCTAAAATCAGACCCTTACATTCCTATAGTTTTCATCCCAATGTGATAAAAAAATTAAGCCTGGAATATACCAAGAACGGGTTGACGCTGGTGACCGGAATTACCGGCTCCGGAAAAAGTACAACCCTGGATGCCATTATTGACTTCAATAACAAGCAGGTCGATTCTCATATTACCATCATCGCCGATCCGGTAGAAAGAGTCCATAATTCCCATCGCTCCTTAGTCCGTCATCGTGAGGTTGGCACCGATGTGCTGAGTTTTCGCGCCGGTGCGATACAGGCCTTGCGTCAGGACCCTGATATTATTATGAT
>CAYTLS010000350.1:0-3760 GCA_964438745.1 uncultured bacterium | reverse complement strand
CGGGCGATTAGTAACTATTGAACCCCTTTTGCTGGGCATTTCCGGGCTGCTGAATGTGGATTTTCAAAAATACTATAATAATGACGCCTATTTTTTCGGGCTTAAGCAAAAATGGGAAACCCTGAAAACAAAATATCAACTAAGCGCTATCAACAATCCGGACTTTCATTTTGCCGGCACCCGGCCGGTAAACTATCCTCATAAACGATTGGTTGCGCTGGCACAGATCCTGGTAAATATCTTTCCCCAAAAGCCTGGGCAATACTGTTTGAATACACTTTTTTCAGGACGGAATACAGAAAAAATTCTGGATATGCTACGGGAAAAATTTCAGATGCCCGCCGGTATGTGGAAAAACCATCCCTTATTTTCTTCACATCACAGTAATGTGCTGATCGGCAACAGTCGCCTGATGGATTTTATTACCAATATCATGCTGCCGTTTGCGCGGGCTTTGAGTTCGATATTAAAAAATGAACAAAATGCCAATTATTGTATATTGATCAATAAACAAATTCCCCGTGGTGCAATGCCCGGGAAAATAAAAAAATTATTGCATCGGTTGAATATCCCGGAATCCAAAATAAAAACAAATTATCTTTTGCAGGGTTCCATTGAATATCATAGATTATTTTGTGATCTGGAATTGTGCGACATGTGTCTTTTGGAGAACACAATTGAGCATTAAAAAAATATTAAACAGAAATAAATGTAAAGAGCATATTAGAATAGATCAACAGGCGGGAAAAAAAGTGGTGTTCACAAATGGCTGCTTTGATATCCTGCATGTGGGACATTTGACATTATTGGAAAAGGCAAAAAGTTTTGGTGATCTCCTCTGTGTAGGAGTTAATTCCGATACTTCCGTAAAAATTTTGAAGGGCGAAAACAGACCCATAAACAGCCAGAAAGACCGAACGCGATTACTGGCAGCCTTGTATGTGGTTGATTATGTGACTGTTTTTGACGAGCAGAATCCCTGTGAAATTATTTCCTTTCTCAGACCCGATATTCACGTAAAGGGCGGAGATTATGATCCCAATGATTTTGATAATATGCCGGAAGCAAAGGTGGTGAGAGAATATGGCGGAGCAGTAAAAATTATCAACTTTGTCGAGGGAAAATCAAGTACCAATATTATCAAGCAACTATAGGCTGAAGATTTAACATTTTGAAAAAACAAATTGTTGGCATAGCTTTAGCCTTGAATAAAACCGTTAAAATCCGAGGAATCATGCGTAATTACAAAAACTTTTTAGTAAAAACCTTAAGTATCATATTTATTTTTATTCTAACAGTCCATGGCAGAGGACTCAAGCATCTGAATGTGCAGGATACCATCACAAATCTGGAGAAAGCAGTATCGGAGAACTCACCGGAATTGTTCGAATTGTTATTTACCGAAGCCAAAAATTATTATGTGGAAGCCCTGATCGGTAACCATTTCACAGATACCACTGAAGTTAAATTTTGTCTGGACCGGACTTTGGAAATTGTTTCCGAGATCAGCGATCTGGACAGTTTGACCATGTTACAGCGAGACGATTTCCGCCGGTTTTGTGAAAAACTCAATTCCGATTTTAAAGGCCAGTTTTCATGGGTCAATGGCGA
Organism: uncultured bacterium; assembly: GCA_964438745.1. Taxonomy (GTDB): domain Bacteria; phylum Fidelibacterota; class UBA2242; order UBA2242; family JAFGTP01; genus JAFGTP01. The sequence goes on along the minus strand of CAYTLS010000350.1, from coordinate 2,149 downwards.
TGAAGGCTCCTTTCAGAATGCCCTCATTGAAGATGACCTCAGCAAATCGCTTGCTGACACAATTGACCTCGGCGGCGAAGATAAACTGATAATTCTGGAGGATGAAGAGGGTAATTTACCCATGGTGACATCGCCGAAAATAGAACGAATCATTAAATACTTTCAGACCAAGCAAAAAGTCAGTTTTCAACAATGGCTGCAAAATGCCGATTATTATGAAGAAATTGTCCGGCCTATTTTAAAAAAAGAAGGATTGCCTGAATACATTTTTTATTTGGCATTGATCGAAAGCGGTTACAAAACCAATGCTTATTCCCATGCTCATGCGGCCGGTCCCTGGCAGTTCATTGCCTCTACCGGCGCCTATTATGGTCTTAAGCGAAACTGGTGGGTGGACGAAAGACGCGACATTGTCAAAGCCACTATCGCCGCGGCACAATACCTGAGCGATCTGCATGATTATTTTGATGACTGGTATCTGGCCATGGCAGCCTATAATTGCGGCAAACTGAATGTACTCCGCGCCATCAGACGTGAGGGAACCCGCGATTATTGGAAATTACGCACCCTGCCCCGGGAAACACGCAATTATATACCCTCCTTTATGGCGGGCCTTAATATCGCAAAAAATCCGGAAAAATTTGGGTTTAAAGAGACCATCGATACAAAATGGGAGTTTGATGAAGTGGAACTCAATGGGTCCTACGAACTGGAAACACTGGCCAAAATGGTCGGCGTTACAGCGAAAGAATTAAAAGAACACAATCCGGAACTCCGACGCTGGGTTACTCCCCCCGACGAAGAAACCTATCAACTACGCTTGCCAAAAGGTAAAGGCAATATTCTCGCGGCAAAACTGAAAGATATTCCAAAAGGTGAAAAACATGTGCAGGAGTTTGTTAGCATTCGTGTCAGCCGCGGCCAAAACCTGAGCTACCTGGCAAAAAAATATGGAACAACCGTCTCAGCCATAGTTTCCGCCAACAACATTCGTAATATGAATCAGTTAAAAATCGGTCAGTATCTGCGAATTCCCAAAAATTCCTATTATACCCATCAATATGTTTCAAAAAAATCGGGTAATGGGATCCATACCGTCAAAAAAGGGGAATCTTTGTATGAAATCGCCAGAGCTTATGGGATCAGCCTGAGTTCCCTGCGTTCCCGCAACAATCTTTACGGACGCCGCTTTATTTATCCCGGTCAAAAACTATATATTCCCGGCGCTAAAACCACCACCCAATCTTCCTCCAAAGACAATACAAACAAAAAGGTCATTCATGTGGTCAAAAAAGGGGAATCACTCAGTGAAATCGCTGATCAATATAAAGTCAGCTTAAGTAAAGTCCGTTACTGGAACAATATTTACGGCCGTAAATTTATCTATCCCGGCCAAAAAGTAACTATTTATCAATAAGAAGGATTGTCGGTGAAAAAAGACAAAATTCTCTCAATCGTCATCCTGGTTTTTGTTATCTTATTCATTCTGGCCTTATATTCCGGTTTGAATAAAAGCGATTACTCGGGCGATACTTTCAGCAGCCGTGACAAAATCGCCCTGGTTGATCTGAAAGGCACAATTATTTCTGCGGACAAACTCACCACACAACTCAAAAAATATCGTGAACGGGAGGATGTCAAAGCTCTGGTGCTACGTATCAATTCCCCCGGTGGTGGAGTCGCTGCTTCTCAGGAAATCTATGAATCTGTTAAACGGTTTCGCACAACCGGCAAACCGGTAGTGGCATCGATTGCCTCTGTCGGCGCTTCCGGCGGATATTACGCTGCAATCGGGGCGGATAAGATTATGGCCAATCCCGGTAGTATCACCGCCAGTATCGGTGTTATCGCCAGTTTTCCGGTAATAGACGATCTGCTGGACCTGATAAAAGTGGAGTATAAAACCCTGAAAACGGGTAAGTATAAGGACACCGGCTCACCCTTCCGTGATTTCACAACTGCCGACAGTTTGGAGATGGTCAGCATTATTGAAAATCTCTATAATCAATTCTTAGATGCTATCGTTGAAGAACGAGGAATTGCAAAAAATAACTTGAAAAAAATCGCTGACGGGCGTATCTTAACGGGTTTACAGGCTTTTGAGGCCGGGCTTATTGATACACTGGGTACACGGGAAGATGCTATTGAC
>CAYTLS010000349.1:0-3766 GCA_964438745.1 uncultured bacterium | reverse complement strand
TCAATTTTCAGTTTAATAAGACGGCTGATACGGGCGAGGGAAAAATAGAGGTGGCAAGTAAGCGCGCTCTCTTATCCTCCCGGTTTACATTAAGTCATCTTTTCGATACCCTGACTTATGACATGACCGCCAACTTGAAAGGAATCGATATATCCTCATTCATACCTAAATCAAACCTTAATTCCAATCTCAATCTGCTTGTTAATGCCGAAGGTCGTGGAGTTGATTTGAATACGCTTAAAACTGCGGTCAATATTCAATCGTCGCAATCACAGTTGCTGGGCAGGCCAATCGACAATTTTGCAACCAGTTTCAAAATGAATAAAGGCGATTATCTGCTTAAAAAGTTGCATTTGAATACACCCTTTTTCGGTCTTAATGCAGAAGGAAACGGTAATATTAAAAATAACAACACCATCCGTTTTCAGTTTGAGCCCTATAACCTGAATCCCCTACTGGAACCTTACGGAATTCCAAATACGCAACTTAATGGACAACTCAACGGGTCCGTATCGGGACATGTCGACTCACTCAACCTGACTGCTGAACTGGCCTTTTCTAAGGTAATCTATGACAGCAGTATAGCAGCAGAAAATTTACGCAGCACTTTCAGGTTAAGCCTGATTGATTCTAAATATCATAGCGATCTCAATCTCAGCAGCAAGCGTGTGCGTTATAAAAATATTAATGCTGACTCTCTCTATTTTACGACTAAATATTCTGAAGATATATTGGATAATTTCCTTTTCCTGAAATTAAATGATTCCGTACGTACAGATTTCCATTCCCGCGTAGAAATGGGGGTAGTCCCCACCATCTACCTGGAGGACTTTAATCTCCGGTTAAATCAATCGATCTGGCAAGGTGGAAGCGATTCAACCCACGTTACCCTGGGAAAAGATACCATCCGCATTAATCAACTTCAATTAAGGAATGACACGCAGTCCCTGGATATTAACGGACGCCTGGCTTTTAAAGGGGAAGAAAGTCTTCATATCGGGGTCCGGAATCTGGACTTAAAGGATTTTGATTTTATCATGCCCGGTTCCTACAACTTGCAAGGGTCATTAACTTCAAATATTTATGTGCTGGGAACCGCCCAAAATCCTGAGATGAGAGGAGAATTTCAGATTTCAAGCCCCGGTTCAAAGGAAATAGTCTTCAAAGATTTTCAGTTTGATATGAATTACCAAAATGAATTACTGGCATTAGAGGGCAAATTGGAAGATAAGAAAAAACAGATTCTCTATACCGATATAAAAATTCCATTACATATTTCCTTGCACGACAGCACTTATCTGCTAAAAGAGAATGATAACTTCCAGGCGGCTTTTCATCTTGACAGTCTGAATACGAAGCTGTTTAATCCTTATTTTGAGTCCCTTGGGTTGCATACAGATGGTTATATTTCTACCCATGCAAAGCTATCAAATACCATGCGCAATCCGGCTATCGATGGTGGCTTTAAAATGCAAGATGCAACGGTGAAATCCAATGCCCTGGGTGTCACCTATAAGAATATCATGCTGGACGGGGCATTTTCCAATGAGCGTATAACACTTAATATACTGAAATTACATTCCGGCGAAGGCTATTTTCAAGCCAGTGGCCATGCCGGAATAGATTTACTTAAACAGAAGAAACTAAAAAATCTGGACATGCAGATTGCTGCCAGGGATTTTAAAGCCATAACAAGCAAAAAAGGAGAGGCTGTAATCAGTTCCAACCTTGCACTCAGCGGCCCCTATCATAATGCCCGGATTGATGGCCAGTTGACCATTCTCCGGTCAACGATTAATGCGGATATGATACTGGCAGAAAGCAGAATGAAGGCTGACAATCCCAATCCCCCGCTGCTTATTCAAGCCATGAAAGATACGCTTCATCTTGATTCCACTGCAACTACGCAGAAGGGTAGTACAATGATTATGAAAAATAATAGTTTCTATAACAATTTGAGTGGGACTTTTAAAGTGCAGGTGCCGGGTAATACCTGGATCAAGGGAAAGGATATGAATTTTGAATTGAAAGGTCAATTACGTGCCGTGAAAGAAGGACCACAATTTGATTTATTTGGAGATTTGAGTGTCAATCGTGGTTATTATAAGTTTTACGGTAAACGCTTTAGTTTTAACAAGGGAAATGTGACTTTTACAGGTGGCCGGGAAATAAATCCGATGATAGATTTTGAAGTAACGTATTCATTTCGTGATGAAGACAGGGAATTACGATATTTAGCATTGCATCTGACAGATCGGGCGTTAAATCCTGATATTCGGTTTACGATGGATAATATACCGATTGAAGAAAAGGAAGCCATTGCCTATATTTTGTTTGGCAGAAGGTTGGAAAATTTAACAAATCAACAGACCACCACAGTTGAGCAGAGCACGTTGAATTTAACCAAAAATATTGCCCTGGGACAAATTTCCAATATGTTAAAAGACGCGCTCCAGAGTTCTCTTCAGCTGGATGTAGTGGAAATCAGTGGAGAGGATAGCTGGCGCTCTGGTAAAGTAACAGTCGGTAAATATATTACCAATGACTTGTATCTTCGCTATGAGCAATCTTTTGCCTTTGATAAGAAAAACAAAATCATTGAGCCGGAGGAAATCGCTTTGGAATATCAGATTATCAGGTCATTGTTTATTCAGGCTACTAACCAGCGTGAAAACAGCGGGTTTGATCTTATCTTTAAGAAAACCTGGAACTAGTTCAAGGGATCCTAACTCAGCGCAGGTAGCCGTACAAAATATCAGATGAATAAGTAATCACGAAGAGTATGTGCTGAACTTTTAAAAAAGTTTATACCCTGTAATTTAATCTGAATATAATTCCACGATTTTTCTAAATAATTATTTTTATTATTTTTTTATAAACTGCTAATTTTTTTCACTTTGATTGAGTAATTTAAACATTCATAAATAATTTAAGTTAATATCCATTTAAGTGGTCCAAAACATAATATGTCAACTCTTTAAAAATTGAGGTTCGCATGAAATCACTCGTGCTCGGTGCCACAGGCGCCACAGGAAAACAACTGGTTCAGCAACTGCTGAAGATGAAACAGGAAATCAAAGTAATTGTCCGCTCTCCGGAGAAAATCAGGGAAGATTGGAAAAACAATCCGAACATCACTATTATCGAAGCCAGTATCTCCAAGGTCAGTATTGATGACATGGCGGAATATCTTCAGGGTTGTGATGCAATTGTTTCCTGCCTGGGTCACAATTTGAACTTTAAAGGCCTCTTTGGAAAACCCCGCCGGCTGGTTACTGACGCGGTGCGGTTAAGTTGCCAGGCGATACAGCAAATTGCCCCAAAACAGCCGGTAAAAATAATTCTGATGAACACCACCGGCAACCGCAACCGGAATTTGCAGGAACCTTACTCTATCGGTGAAAAAATTGTGATGGGTTTGATTCGTTTACTATTACCACCACAAAAAGATAACGAAGAGGCAGCTGAGTTATTACGTAAAGAGATTGGACAGAATGAGCCCAATATTGAGTGGGTAGCAGTCCGACCCGACGGCCTGATCAATGAAAATGAGGTGACTGATTATACCCTTCACCCCTCTCCTATCCGCAGCCCTATTTTCGATGCCGGTCAAACCAGCCGTATTAATGTAGGAAATTTTATGGCCCGTCTGATCACAGAAGATGATCTATGGCAGGAATGGAAAGGTCGAATGCCGGTAATCTATAATAATCAAAGTTAAAGGTGTAGTCACAAAGTTGAAACTTGCTTTTTCTTTTGTCACTAT
>CAYTLS010000348.1:0-3771 GCA_964438745.1 uncultured bacterium | reverse complement strand
ACACAGACGGTATAGCTTAAGGCGTGCAGGAAAATGGTTTGAGCGTGTAAGTCAGTATAATAAGGTAGGAGGACCTACGGCTACGGAGAACAGGGATGAACTGTTACCTATTCCACAGATTGTTATTGATGTTAATACTGTAGAGTTCCCTCAAAATCCCGGTTACTAAGTTTAGTTTTTTGTTTAGTTGTTATAGTGGGATAATGGAAATTTAGTTTATCATTATCCCACTATTAACGAATTCTGGAGGTATCATTTTGAATAAATATATAAAATGGATAAACATAAATTAAATACTCTGGCTCTTATTCTGGTAATAACCCACATTATTATAGGGTGTAACGATAATATTGAACCAATATCAATATCGGAAAAAGAAGACGAAATTATAGATGATTCTGAAATAAGATTTCAGGATGACTTCGAAGGGAGCTTTGTACCTAATTCCTCAAATGAGGTATATGATCAATGGTATAAATCTGGTTGGAATGCCGGAGGATACATTAAACCATCTTCTGAAATTGAACCCAGGGAAGGTTCAAAATCAGCGGAAGTTAAACTTGTTGCAAATGAAAATGGGAAGAGTCGCTCTGAAATAGGTTTGAATTTGAGAAATTCGTTAGGGGATTACTGGGCTGGCTTTAGCGTTTATATTCCATCAGACATTGATATGAGCAAAATGGTATTAGACAGAGACAAATTTGTCTGTGTAATTGCACAATGGGGTGTTTGGGAAAATAATCCGAGCTTACCTGATTTTGCAGTGCGTATGGGTAGGGAAAATGGAGAAGACAAGTTTTTCCTCACATATGAACCTCTCCCGGAATCAAAAATACTTTATCTATGGGATAGCCCATTAATTCAGGGTGAATGGGTTGATTGGGTAGTTCATATAAAGTGGGCTAAAAATGATAGCGGAGTTTTTGAAGTATGGCAGAATGGAGAAAAGGTGTTTAGTAAAACTGATTTTCAAACTACAGACGGTGATGGAAGTGACGTTAAAAGTAAAATAGGCTTGTATTATTCTTCTTGGGGAAAGCGTAAGAGGGAATATGATGAAGTGAAAATTTATTTTGACGATTATACGATAGCCAAAGGTCAAGATATGTACGATGAGGTAAAACCTGGTAATGACTAATTGCAAATAACAGAGAGATATTCATTTCATTAGTAGAATTAAATACCATATTCATGAAGATAGTTCTAAACCTTCTCCTCCTACTGTCCACAAGTATTGCTATAGAAGCACAGAAACCAAACATCATATTCATTCTTTCTGACGATGTTGGAACAGGTGATATCAAATGTTATTATGAGCCGTCGAAAGTAACTACGCCAAATATTGACAACCTGGCTTCACAAGGGATGCGTTTCACTCAGGCTTATGCTCCGGGTTCAGTCTGTTCACCTTCACGTTATGCTCTTCTCACCGGCTTTTACCCTTGTCGTGGACCTTTAAGGGATAAGCCTCCAAGATATACGTCTCCGTTGTCTATCGACACAAACATGTTGTCATTACCAGGATTCTTAAAACAACAGGGTTACCGAACAGCACATATTGGTAAATGGCATTTGGGCTATGGTGAAACGGGTATTACCAACTGGGCCGGTGAAATCAAACCCGGACCGCTTGAAATTGGGTTCGATTATCATTTTGGCCTTCCAACGAATCATAGTGATAACTTCAAAACCTACGTGGAAAATCACAGACTGCTTTGGCTCAAAGAGAATATAACTAATCTTCCGGGCAAGCCTGCAATAGGCGACCTGACAAAAATCCGTTATGATGATGAAGTAAGCACCACGCTTACCCACAAAGCTGTCGAGTTTATAAAAAAGAACCAACAGGAGCCATTTTTTATTTACCTGGCCCTTGTCGCAACCCACACACACATTACGCCACATGAGCAATTTCGTGGCACAAGTAAAATAGGGCAACTTGGCGATTATATCAATGAACTTGATTACGACGTGGGAATAATCATGACTACACTTGAGGAGCTCGGTCTGACAGACAATACAATACTGATCTTTGCAAGTGACAATGGTGGAGCTAGTGGAGATGTAAGCTCGGCAGGCAAAAACCTTAATTTGAGGAGCGAATCACATGATGTAGCTGAGAAAAGCAAAACTGCGAAAGACGATGCTCGCCATAAATATGGACACCTTACAAATGGTGATTTTCGCGGGTATAAGGCCAGTAACTTCGAGGGTGGCTTTCGTGTGCCATTTATCGTACGTTGGCCGGGAGAAATAGCAGCTGGAGTTAAGTCTGATCAGGTTATCTCACTGACTGACATGCTTGCAACAACAGCTGGTTTTCTAGATAAAGATTTACCAGAGTCAGCCGGAGGCGATTCTTTTGACCTCAGTTCAGTAATTTTGGGCAAGAATGTAGAAGGTCCTGTACGTACAACCACCATATTGCAGAATGGCAAGGGACTCCTGGCCTTTAGAGAAGGTGACTGGAAGCTTCGTTTTACAAAAAAACCCATATGGAAAGGCAAAAAAATGATCTTGCCGGATGCACCGTTTGAACTCTATAACCTGGCTGATGACCCCAATGAGACCACCGATCTGGCTGAAAGCAGACCGGAGCAGGTTGCCCACATGAAAAAACTCCTAATAGAACTAATTGATAAGGGCCGTACCCGGTAAGTACAGGAGCAACTAATTCGCAATTACATTATTGGAAAAATCAGGTAGGCAGACATAACTGATAAGGTTCATTTGAATGCTCAGGGAGCTGAAGAATTTTGCGGATGGTTATAATACCATTCACGGTAAAAAATTTCACAATGCCATCCAAAAGTAGAATAAGTAAAAAGTCAGTTAAAATGAAAATAATAATATTTGCTCTATTATTTTTTGGAACAGTTAATCTAACTGCATGTAAAAACAAACAAGATGTTTCTGAACGGCCTAATGTTTTAATGATTTGCATTGATGATTTAAATGATTGGCTGGGATGTATGAATGGGCATCCCAATGCCATGACACCCAACATCGACCGGCTGGCGGCGGAGGGAGTTTTGTTTGCCAACGCCCATTGCCAGGCTCCGCTTTGTGGTCCGTCGCGCGCGTCGCTCATGACCGGACTAAGGCCATCTACCACCGGCATTTACGGCATGATTGACGACGATTTAATCAACCAGGACAATCCTTCAACCGAAGGAATTATTTTTCTTCCCGAATATTTCAAAAACAATGGCTACCACACCATGGGGATTGGAAAAATTTTTCATCATCATGCCCCCGACGGGGTTTTTGATGAGTCGGGCGGACGGGTGCCCGGATTTGGGCCAAAACCATCGGAACGATTTGTGTGGTCTGGTAAACCCGGAAAAGAGGGATATTCACGCACCAGCACTGATTGGGGTGCATATCCCGAAGCTGATTCGCTGATGCCTGATTACCAGTCTACCCAATGGACGATTGATCGGTTGAACCGTAATTACGACCAGCCGTTTTTTCTATCGGTTGGATTTCTTCGGCCGCATGTGCCGTGGTACGTGCCGCAAAAATGGTTCGATTTGCATCCGCTGGAAAACATTGAAACTCCGCCTTACCTGGAAAGTGATTTGGACGATCTGCCCTCCATTACGCGGGAAATTGACGATTTGCCCATGATGCCAACAACACAATGGGCCATCGAAAGCGGTGAGTGGCCCAAAATGGTGCAGGCCTATCTCGCCTGTGTTTCATTCGTTGATTTTTATGTGGGCGAAATATTGAATGCCCTGGAAAATAGCCCGCATGCTGAAAATACGA
>CAYTLS010000347.1:533-3778 GCA_964438745.1 uncultured bacterium | reverse complement strand
GTATGAAAATATTACCGATCGTAAAAAAGCGGAAGAATCTCTGAAAAAGGCCAAGGAAGAAGCGGAAAACGCCAACAAGGCCAAAAGTGAATTTCTGGCTAATATGAGCCATGAAATTCGCACACCAATGAATTCGATTCTCGGATTCGCTGAACTGCTCACGGATATTGTGGAAGGTAATATTGCGAAGGAGTATCTGAACTCCATTATGGTCAGCGGAGAAGCGCTATTGTCATTGATTAATGATATCCTTGATCTGTCAAAGATTGAGGCGGGGAAACTGGAACTCTCCTACAGCCCTATGAGTATACATGGCATGTTAAAAGAAATCCAACAAATATTTTCACTGAAATTAATCAGCAAGGGAGTGGACTTTATCGTTTCCATTGATCCCAAAGTGCCGGCAGCGATCCTGATGGATGAAAAAAGAATAAAGCAGGTTCTTTTTAATCTTGTTGGCAATGCCTCAAAATTTACTAATGACGGAACGGTGAAAGTGGCGGTTAATGCCCGGGAATTAAAAAAAGATGTTTTCGATCTGGAATTCCAGGTTATTGATACCGGCATCGGCATACGTCAGGATCAGCAGGAAGAGATCTTTAAGAGCTTTACTCAGTCAGCGGGACAGGATCACGGCAAGTATGGCGGCACCGGACTGGGCTTGAGTATTACCAAGCAGCTGGTGGATTCTATGAATGGTGAAATAGGGTTGGAAAGCGAGCCCGGCAAAGGCAGTACCTTTTCTGTCTCAATCCATAATATCAAGACCACAACTCTGGAGACCAAAACCGAGCTGCTAAAGTTGGGCCGGATCAATTTTCCCGGTTCCACGGTTCTCATTGTGGATGACATACGACAAAACCGCAAGATGCTCAAGGGTATTCTGAGCCAGACCGGAATCGATATTCTGGAAGCGGAAAATGGTAAAGAAGCGGTAGAAATAGTAAAGAACTATCAGCCCGATATAGTTTTGATGGACATGAAAATGCCGGTTATGACGGGTTATGAAGCCACCCAAATCATCAAAACTGATAAAACTACCCGTGAAATACCGGTTGTAGCTGTCACAGCATCAGCGATGAAAAATGAGGAACATCAGATTATGGAGATTGGCTGTGACGGATACTTGCGAAAACCGGTTTCCAGGACCCAGATACTGTCGGAAATGATGAAGTTTATCCCCTATGAAGAATTTTCAGAAAACAAGGTCGAAGAAAAAGTCGGGAAACCGGCGGCGGTAGCGATGTCCAGCGAAGAAAAAAACGAGATCAGAAATATCTATCCGCTATTGGTCGGCGAGTACAAAAACCGCTGGAACCAGGTCAAGGAGAGTTTTCTCTTTGATGAAGTGGAGCGATTTGCGGAAGATGTCAAAAGTCTTGGCGAAAGTGTCAACTCCCGGCTCCTGATCGAGTGGAGTACGGAATTGATTGAAAATGCCCAAAATTTTAACATGGAAAAATTGCCGGAATTATTAAATAAATACCAGCAGATATTAAAAGAATTCGATGAAATGATGAATTAGGATACCGGCTGGTTGATGAGGAAAATATGAGTGAAGAAAAAAAACCGATCATACTAATGGTGGATGATGTTCCCAAGAACCTGCAGGTTTTGGGAAATATTCTCAGTAAAGAAGGCTATAAAATATCTGCGGCCCTGAATGGCGAACAGGCTTTGAAAATTTTACAAAAAGCCAAGCCGGATCTGATCCTGCTGGATATTATGATGCCCGGCCTCAGCGGATATGATGTCCTGGAAAAGATCAGGGCAGATGAAACTGTTCGTGATATTCCGGTAATATTTTTGACGGCCAAGACGGAAAAGGAAGATATTATCCAGGGAATTGAAATGGGGGCGATGGATTATGTCACCAAGCCTTTTAATTCCACCGAACTGTTGGCGCGGGTCAATAATCATATTGAACTAAAACTGGCGCGGGACAAGCTGCAGCATATGAATCAGGAACTCAGATCGGCCCTTGATCAGATCAAAACCTTGAAAGGGCTGGTGCCCATTTGCGCAAATTGTAAAAAAATTCGCGATGATGACGGGTTCTGGCAGGAGGTAGAGCATTATATATCGGCTCATACGGAAGCCGATTTTTCCCACGGTATTTGCCCGGATTGTATGAAAGAGCTCTATCCCCAGGTGTATGGTAGAATGAAAGAAGAAGGAAAAATTTAAATGAAGACGCAATTCTCAACAGAATTCGATAAAAAAGTAAATGAAGCCGTTGACTATATTAACACAAAAGTGACTGATATACCACGGGTTGCTGTAGTGCTGGGATCAGGTTTAGCCTACTTTGGCGATAAGATCGAAGCGGACCAGGTTGTCGAAACCAGTGGTATTCCCCACTTTCCCGAACCCACTGTTTCCGGTCATCAGGGGAAAATGATCTTTGGCCGGGTGGGGGACGCAAAATTAATCGCGCTCAAAGGGCGGTCTCACTATTACGAAGGCAAGCCGCTGGAAGCGGTGACCTTTTATGTGCATCTGCTGAAAAAACTGGGCGTGGAAATTCTGGTGCTGACCAATGCGGCCGGTGGCGTCAATCCCAATTATACGCCGGGTGACTTTGTCCTGATCACCGGTTTTATGAACTTCGGCCAAGTGGCGGTTTACGGAGAGACTGATGATACGAACCTGCTGTCAGCGGAATTGCAAGCCAAAGCCCTGGCTGTCTCCCGGAAAAATAATGTTGATCTGGCCCGGGGCGTTTATTGTTGGACCACAGGCCCGAGTTTTGAAACGCCGGCAGAGGTGCAAACCATCCGGAAATTAGGCGGTGATCTGGCCGGCATGTCGACGCTTCCGGAGGCAATCGTGGCCAATAAAGTGGGGCTCAAGGTGCTGGGGATTAGCCTGGTCACCAATCAGGCGGCCGGTATCAGCGCCAACCCCCTGACCCACGAGGAAGTCAAAGAAACGGCCGATAAAATCAAAGAACCCTATTATCATTTTATGAAAAATGTTATAAATGCTATAAATTAAGCATAGTTTTTTTGAATAATTTGATTGGGGACTAAATGTCAAAAGGTACTGCCAAACCTAAATTGTTAAGTTGGAAACAAGCATTCTTACGAGCCTTTGTTTTAGATACAATCGGCCTGGCATTGGTGCTGGGAATCTTGTTTTTTTTCTCCCGCGACCTGCCGCAACTGGAAGAACTGCAGCGCTACAACCCGGATGTGATTACAAAAATTTATTCGGCTGATGGTGAAGTGTTACACGAATTTTTT
>CAYTLS010000347.1:0-523 GCA_964438745.1 uncultured bacterium | reverse complement strand
AACCGGATTGTATTGCCGTCGTCTAAGATTCCGCTGAAAATGCAACAGGCGGTTATGGCTATAGAAGACTCCCGCTTTCGTAAACACTGGGGGTTTTCTGTCTATGATTTTACCCGTGCTATTGTTATTAATGTTTCTCGTATGGATTTTAGCCAGGGAGGAAGTACTCTGACACAGCAACTGGCGCGAATTCTTTACGATCAAATCCAATTCAAAAAGACCCTCAGCCGTAAGATCAAGGAGCTGATCACCGCCATCAAACTGGAACAGCTATACACCAAGGATGAAATCATCAATATGTATTTGAATTCCAGTTATCTTGGTGGCGCCTACGGTGTGGAAGCGGCTGCTAATCGATTTTTTGATAAACACGCATGGGAACTGACGACAGCGGAATGCGCGCATTTTGCCGGTATGATCCAAAACCGGCGCTATTCTCCGGAGGCCGCAAATTCTGCTGCCGGATTTCGCCGCCGCAACTATGTGCTGCAGCGTATGTTCGTGCTGGGATTTATTACGGAAG
>CAYTLS010000346.1:0-3778 GCA_964438745.1 uncultured bacterium | reverse complement strand
ATGCAGGCTAATAAGTTGCGGCACAAAGTAATCATTTTTGGGATCAAAATAGCGTACCTTATCCAGATCATTACTCTGCCTGGTACAACCAAAAAATAATAAACAACTCATAACAATTATAAAATTTCGCATAACTTACATCCTTCCCACATATTATTATTAATAATATCAAAAATATGTCACACAAGAAAGATAATTATAGTTTTCAATCAAAATTTTCCTTATTAAATACAAAAAAATGGATATATTGCGGTAATATATCCATTTTTAATTTATTATAATTTGCTTTTTCTACCAGGGACTGAAAATCACGCTGGTTTCCTGTAACCGCGACTTGATCTTTTCAACATTTTCCGATGATTTTAGCATTGTCGAAAGTTTTTTATCAAATTGCAGGTCAGTGGTGATATCATCACCCACCCAAATGGTGTCGATTTTATCATCGCTAACAACCACTTTCAAAATTTCCAGGTCCTGCTGTGACATCTCTGAGGCAGAGAGGATCATAATCATACCAGAATCGAGCATGATATTGGCGACTTCTGCAAGTCGACGAAAATGTTCGGCCCGTTTCTCACTATTTTCGCCATGGCTTTCAGGCGATTTGATATCGGCATCCACACCATAAAGCAAACTACCAAGCCCCAGGTAATAAACCAGTTTACCTTCTTCGAAGAGTTTCTTTTCAAGATCAATAGCCAGTTCTTTTCTGGGCGCATCTTTGGGACCGGTAATGATCACCAGTTTCGCTTTCTGGTTATATCTTTCAGCCCGTTGTTGAGGCATGATATCGCCGCGAATCCACTTGGTGTTTCTGATAGAAACTTTATCACGCACCCAACTTTGTCGATCTTCCAGGGCTTCACGAATGATTCCACCACCGCGAATTTCATAATCATCCACAATTACAAACCGGCTGAGCCCTTCAATTTCATCAGCAATATCAAAAGCAATATTGTTTCTGACTTTAAGAATACATTCCGCTACATCATGACGTTCCACCCGGTCTTTTTCCACATTGAGGTTCAGATCCGATGCGTCTATAATTTTGGTGATTTCTTCTATTTTAACCGGTAAACGGACAGTACCGATTTTCAATTTATATTCTTTTTCTTTGACAAACGGTTTTTTGCCCATCCAAAATAAGTTCACACGCAGACGGGTTGATACCTTCGGCGGGTTTTCAGTGGCTTTGGTGGCGATTTCACCACGGGTAATATAGATTTGTTCTTCCAATGAAAAACCGGCTGCATCACCGGCAGCTATAGAGGTTTGCGGCTCCGTGTTAAAAGCCTCAATGGTTTTCACCTTGCTTCGTTTACCGGAAGGATAAAAGACGACCTCTTCGCCAATTTTCAATTCTCCGGTTTCCACAGTACCGGCAATAATTCTGCGGTCGTCGCCAAAGCGAGTAAACTTGTAAACTCCCTGCACAGGCATTCTGAACTCTTTATCTTTTTTCGGCTCTTCTTTTTTAAAGTTATCGAGTACGTCGAGGACAGTGGCTCCTTTGTACCAACTCATGTTTTCAGTCAGTCTGGAAACCGAATCCCCTTCAAAACCAGAAACAGGGACAAAGCAGGTGGGTTCCACATTGATGCTTTTCAGGAATTCAGAATATTCTTCCACAATTTCACGATAGACCTTTTCATCGTAATCAACCAGGTCCATTTTATTCACCAGCACAGCCATCTGTTTGATGCCCAGCATCGAGATCATATAGCCATGGCGTCGACTGTTTTCCTGAACCCCCTCATTGGCATCAATGACCAATAATGCCGCTTCAGCGCGGGAAGCCCCGGTCACCATATTTTTCAAAAATTCAATATGGCCCGGCGCGTCAATGATGATATAATCTCTTAACTTCGTTTTAAAAAATACCCGGGCGGAATCTATAGTAATCCCCTGGGCCTGTTCATCTTTTAGTGCATCCAGCAAAAAAGCAAATTCAAAGGGTTTTGAATTTCTTTTGCAATTTTCTTTTACCTGTTCCAGTTTACCTTCAGGTAAAGAGCCGGTGTCATGAAGCAACCGTCCGATGATGGTGCTCTTTCCATGATCCACATGGCCGGCGATCACGATATTCATTTGTTGTCTGTCCAGATTCATTTATATTTCCTCTTAAATCTTTAGATTTAATCCTGCGTAGTTCAAAGAACGAAGCAGGAAATCGTTCTCTAATTTAACTGATTCAACCATTACGAAGGTTTTTCAATCCATTCGTAAGGTTTCATCTTACATATATCCGTCACGTCGAAGTGTCTCCAGGCCTCCACCATCTTCCTTGTCCTGTTCACGGCCGGAGCGTTCAGCAATATTGGATAATTGACCACTACTTAATTCCTCAATGATTTCATCCACATTGCGGGATTCCGATTTAATCGGTGACGTGCAGGGAGCGCAGCCCAGTGAACGGTAGCGGGTGCCATCGCCTTGATTGTAGTAGAGGGATACGGTTGGAATATTTTCACGTTTGATATATTCCCAGATATTGAGTTCAGTCCAATCTAGTAACGGATGAATACGCACATGCGTTCCCGGCGCAAAGTCAGTTTTGAACTGGTTCCAGAATTCCGGTGGCTGATCTGCGATATCCCAGTCATTTTCCTTGCTTCTGGCAGAAAAATAGCGTTCTTTTGAACGTGATCCTTCTTCATCAGAGCGCGCACCGACAATTACACCGGTATAGGCTTCTGAACTTTTATCCGGTTCATAAATGCCGGTTTCCAGATTTAATATCATCCGTTCACCGCGACCGGAGAGGGTATCCCGCAAGGCCTGGGTTTTTAATAAACCGCAACAAGTGATTCGATCAGCATTGCCTTCCGGGTAAGTGTTTTTTTCACGCAAGGCTTTTTTATTCTGCCCAACCACCATGGTTAATTTCCATTTCATAGCCAGTTTATCGCGATATTCAATCATTTCAGGGATTTTGTAGCCTGTGTCAATATGTACTAGTGGAAAAGGAACATGACCAAAAAAGGCTTTTCTCGCCAGCCACAATAGCACTGTACTGTCTTTTCCAATTGACCACAACATACCCAAATTCTTAAAATTGGCATAAGCTTCTCTGAAGATATGCACACTTTTGTTCTCTAATTGTTGTAAATGATCCATTTTCTACCTATTCTTTATTGATATATTTATTCTTAAGTAAATAACTAACGATTTCATCCACATTTTCTTCGACACTATGCTTAAAGGTTTCAATCATTATCTCCGAATTTTTTGGTTCTTCATAAGGCGAATTAATGCCCGTGAAATCCTGAATTTCTCCGGCGCGCACTTTTTTGTAAAGACCTTTGGGGTCGCGGGATTCACAGACATCCAAGGGGGCTTTTACATAAACTTCCACGAATTTCCCTTTCGGCAAAATAGACCGAACCTGATCGCGGTCCTTCCTAAATGGCGATATAAACGAAGTCAATGTAATCATACCGGCATCCATAAACAATTTCGCCACTTCACCAATTCGGCGAATATTTTCCTGCCGGTCTGCCTTTGAAAAATCTAAATCTGAATTTAAGCCGTGTCGTACATTGTCACCGTCCAAAATATAAACATGACAGCCCATATTGAAAAGTTTTTTCTGCAAAGCGGTGGCAACGGTTGATTTCCCGCTTCCGGATAAGCCGGTAAACCAGAGCACAATTCCCTGGTGTCCCTGCTGTTTCTCACGGACATCCAGTGTTATTTCCGTATCATGCCAGACTACATTTTTTTGCATAATGCTTTCATTTCCTTAATTAATTCAGGGAAATCAATTTTAAAGTTGGAG
>CAYTLS010000345.1:0-3788 GCA_964438745.1 uncultured bacterium | reverse complement strand
GTTTCAATTTAAGGTGGAATATGATGGCGGTAATTACGCCGGCTGGCAAGTCCAGAATAATGCGCCCACCATACAGGGAATGATCGAAAAGGCGCTGCGGGATTTCAATAATGGTAAACTGATTCGTATTCACGGGGCCGGACGAACCGATGCGGGAGTTCACGCCCTTGGCCAGGTGGCTCACTTTGATATCGAGACCAAGCTGGATGCCAACTCTTTTGAACGGGCGATTAATGCCAAAACCCCAACCGATATTCATGTTTATGACTGCTGTGAAGTGGATACAGATCTGCACAGCCGGCACAGCGCCAGACGGCGAACCTATATCTATAAAATTTCCACTAAATATTCTCCCCTGAACCGCAATAATCACTGGTGGGTCCGCTGGGATCTGGATTTTGATAAGTTGCAGCAATGCGCAAAATTAATTCGCGGGGAACACAATTTTGAATCCTTTTGCCGGACTGCTGATCAGGCCACTTCAAAAGTCTGTTTTATTTATAATTCTACATGGAAAAAAGAAGATAATTTATTAACTTTCACAATTGCAGGCACTCGCTTCCTACACAGCATGGTCAGAATGCTGGTAGGCACAATGGTAGAAGTTGCCAGAGGAAAACGCAGCATTGAAAAATTTCAGGCAATGCTTGGCAAAACAACAATCGACCCGACGCGACTAACTGCCCCTGCTCACGGACTTTATCTGGCCAGGGTTGAGTATCAAAAGGATTTGGACCAAGCCGGGATAAAGTAATTTTTTTATTCTAAACAGCTGATGTTGTTAAATAAATTTAAAATAAAGTCAGGCTTAAAATAATGAAATCTTTTTTTTATCATTGCTTAATCTTTTCACTTTTATTTCTACTCATCACTAATTCATTCGGCGATGACCTGCAGGACTCTATCAATAATTCCCGTCAAAATGCTATTACCAAAGCGATCAAAGCGGTTTCTCCCGCTGTCGCCAGTATCAGTGTAACAGCTTATAAAAGCGTTCGCACCAATTATGGTATCGACAATCCCTTTTTCGGGCTGCTCTTTCCGGAAGGTCATTACCGCCGCAAAGTAAAAAATATCGGCTCCGGTGTAATCATCAGTTCCGACGGATATATCGTCACTAATGCTCATGTTGTCAACAGCGCTCAAACAATCAAGGTTACCCTGCAGGATGGCAATAATTATGATGCGCGTCTGTCAGGGGTCGATCAGATCGCTGATATTGCCCTGCTGAAAATTGATGATGAAAAAGAATTTAGCTATGCCCTGCTGGGAAATTCCGATGATGTGATCATTGGGGAATGGTGTATAGCGCTGGGCAATCCCTTCGGACTTTTTGATGTCAGTAAAAAACCAACCGCAACTGTCGGTATTATATCCGGCAAAAATCTGGATTTCGGCGCCCGCAAAGAGGGTACGGTTTACCAGGATATGCTGCAAACCGACGCTTCAATCAATCACGGCAATAGCGGCGGTCCATTGATCAATGCCGAAGGAAAAGTGATTGGTATCAATACCTTTATCTTTACCGGCAGCAATGTTGACCAGGGTTCTATCGGACTGGGATTCGCTATTCCGATTAACCGGGTCAAAGAAATTGTACTGGAATTGAAAGAATTCGGCAAAGTGGATCGAAATTTTGACACCGGTCTCTCCGTTCAGGACATTGATCCTTACTTGGCAAAAGTTCTGAAACTTGACGTTCAGCAAGGTGTGATTGTCACTGATGTCAAAAAGAATAGCGCCGGTGACAAAGCCGGTATTCTGGTTGGCGATGTGATCATGAAAATTAATGATGGAAAAGTAAAATCCAGCAATGATATATTCCTTTATATTCAGGAAAATTTTTACAAATCCGGTGATGTGCTGGATCTGACTATTATTCGTGAAGACAAAACCATAAATAAAAAACTTAGATTGGAATAATTGTAACATGATAGCAAGATACACCTTACCCGAAATGGGCAAAATTTGGTCCGACCACAGTAAATATGAGGCCTGGTGGAAAGTGGAACTGGAAGTCTGTCGGGTGCAATCTGAACGCGGTGTAATCCCGCCGCAGGATTTTAAAAATATTGAAGAGAAAGCCGAATTCAACGTGGAGCGCATTCTTGCAATTGAGGAAGAGGTAAAACATGATGTTATTGCTTTCTTGACTAATATCGCTGAAAACGTTGGTGAATCGTCACGATTTATCCACAAAGGAATGACATCCTCAGACCTGTTGGATACTGCCCTGGCTTTGCAACTATCCAAAGCAGGGGATCTGATCAGAGAAAAAATCCTGGCCCTGATCGATGTGCTGGGAAAACGCGCGCTCGAATTTAAAGATACACTGATGATGGGACGCTCACATGGCATCCATGCCGAACCCATCACCTTTGGACTGAAATTCCTCATCTGGAAGAAGGAGATGGAGCGCAATCTGCGTCGCTTTGATCTCGCCCTGGAAGATGTTAAAGTCGGCCAGATTTCCGGCGCGGTTGGTACCTATCAGCATCTGGAACCGGAAGTGGAAATCCGCACCTGCGAAAAATTAGGATTGGCGCCGGCACCGGTATCCAACCAGGTAATTCAACGTGACCGGCATGCCAATTTTGTATCCACCCTGGCGGTGATTGGATCAACACTGGATAAAATCGCAGTGGAAATTCGTCACCTGCAACGCACCGAAGTTTTAGAAGCGGAAGAATATTTTAGTAAAGGTCAAAAAGGCTCCTCGGCCATGCCGCATAAACGGAATCCAATTCTGACAGAAAGAATCTCCGGAATGGCGCGTTTACTGCGGGGTTATGCAATTACAGCCATGGAAAATGTTGCCCTCTGGCATGAACGGGATATTTCCCATTCATCGGCTGAGCGCGTGATCCTACCCGATGGGTGCATAACTCTGGATTTCCTCTTGGCACAAACAACAAAGGTCTTGAAAAACCTCCTGGTTTATCCCGAAAATATGATGAAAAATATGAATCTGACCAATGGCTTGATTTTCTCTCAGGAAGTCCTGCTGAAACTGGTGGAAAAAGGAATTTCCCGGGAGACAGCCTATAAAATGGTACAAGATAATGCCATGCAGGTTTGGCGGGAAAAGAAAGATTTCAAGCCTCTGCTTTTACAGGATGATGCCATTATGAAATATTTAAGCAAAGACGAAGTTGAAGAGCTCTTCAGTTTTGATAAATTGCTTAATCGAGTCAATCAAATTTTTGAAAAAGTTAAATAAAAAAGTGAGTGAAATGATGGAAAGAAAAGAAAAACTTTATGAAGGCAAGGCCAAGATTATTTATAAGACTGATCAGGATGGCCTGGTGATTCAACATTTTAAAGACGATGCAACTGCATTTGACGGTGAGAAAAAAGATACCGTAATGGGCAAAGGTGTGGCCAATAACAATATCAGTTCAAAAATGTTTGACCTGGTGGAAAAAGCCGGTATCAAAACTCATTTTGAAAAAAAATTGTCCGACAATGAAATGCTGGTAAAAAATGTGGAAATTATCCAGGTGGAAACCATTGTAAGAAATATTTCCGCTGGTAGTTTCTGTCGTAAATACGGTGTGGAAGAAGGGATCGTATTTGAAAAACCTACAGTAGAATTTTCCTATAAAAGCGATGAACATCATGATCCGCTGATGAACGATGATCATATTCGTGTTATGGGTTTAGCAACTAAAGAAGAAGTTGAAACCATGCGCAAAAAAGCTTTGGAAATTAATGAAATTTTGAAAAAATTCTTTGCTACTATTGGGATTACGGTTGTGGATTTCAAACTGGAATTTGGCCGCTATAAT
>CAYTLS010000344.1:0-3790 GCA_964438745.1 uncultured bacterium | reverse complement strand
CTGGATTTTCAGTGTACTGGCAGTAGAGGACTTATTATTGGATTAATAGGAGCGCGGACATCTTGTCCGCAATTAAAATTATGAAGAGAAAAACGCGGAATAGACATCCGGTCTGCACGTAAAAGGAAAAGTAGAACGACCATCTTGGTCGTTTAATAAATGATTTATAGCTGCGAGTTTATTGTTAAACGAGCAGGGATGCTCGTTCTACAAAGGAAAGATTTTTTCTCTCATTCCCAAATTGCATTTGGGAATGCTATGCGAAATGCGGAAGAGACGTCCGCGATCCAGATATATAAAAAATAAAAAGGAAAATAAATGACAAACCCCATCAATCCTAAAGCCAGCAAAGAAGCACAAGCACTCCTTAAATTTCTTTACGATATTAAGGGAAAATATCTGTTTTCCGGCCAGCACAACTACATTAGTTCCGATTCAAAATGGACAGAAAAAGTACAGCAAATGACCGGCAAAACACCGGCAGTTTGGGGCGGAGATTTCGGGTTTTGTTACAGAGGAGTAGACCCCTCGGAATATCATCATTGTGGCGCCATGAACCTGACCGATCCGTCGGAACCGGTCGCCATTACCGACATTACCCCGGAATCTGGCCGGGAGAGATTGATGAAACTGGTGGAAGAGAAATACGAGCAGGGGTTTATTATCACGCTCATGTGGCACTCCTGTTTTCCGCCTGATGAGGATTATTGCGATTACCCCGATATCTGGACATGGGACAAACGTCCGGACAAACAGACCTGGCAGGAACTCACCACACCGGGTACAGAACTTTACAGCAAATGGGAAAAAGGTGTGGACAAGATCGCCGGCTACCTGAAACAATTGCAAAACAAAAATATTCCCATTCTCTGGCGGCCCTATCATGAGATGAATGGCACCTGGTTTTGGTGGTGCAAACAGGAAGGTGATGAGGGATTTGCCAAACTGTGGAAAAATATGTACCGACGAATGACAGACTACCATCAGTTGAATAACCTGATTTGGGTTTGGAATACCAATGCACCGCGGGACATTCCCGGTGATGAAGCCTATGCGTATGAAAATTTCTTCCCCGGAATTGATTATGTGGATGTGCTGGCTGCTGACGTTTATGCCGATGATTACAAACAAAGTCACCATGATGATCTGCTGGAACTGGCGCAGGGAAAACCCATTGCACTTGCCGAAGTGGGCGGCTTGCCGGACATCGACATTATCAAAAATCAGCCGGAATGGACCTGGTTCATGACCTGGGGGAATTTTATCATAGATGCAAATCCTGCCGAAAAAGTTAAGCGGGTTTATAACTTTGAAAAAGTGTTGAATTTTGATAATATAAAAAATGATAATGGACAAAACTGGAGGGTAAAAGGAAAATGAAAAAACTACTGCTCATTACGTTGATTTTAAGCGCATTAATGACATGCGGTTCAAAAAAATTGGAAAAGGAAAATATGTCTATGGAATTGACCAAAAACTGGAAGTTCAAGCAGGTGGACAAAACCGAGTGGCTCAATGCCAAAGTACCCGGTAGTGTACACATGGATTTGCTGGACAATGAATTAATCGAGGAACCCTATTATCGTCTCAATGAGCATGATCAGCAATGGATCGACAAGGTTGATTGGGAATATAAAACAAATTTTGATTTAACCGAAGAGTTGCTTGGCAAAGATCGAATTAAAATGGTTTTCGACGGGCTGGATACCTATGCGGAAGTGTTTCTCAATGGCAAGAAAGTGCTGAGCGCTGATAATATGTTTCGCGTTTGGGAAATTGATTGCAAAGAAGACCTGAAAGCTAAAAATAATGAGTTGAGAATCGTCTTCCGGTCTCCCATTAATATCGGCCTTGAAAAATTATTTAAGGAAAAATATGAATATCCTGATCCGCCTAATGACCTCTCTGAAATCGGTGGCATTGGTGACAAAAAAGTTTCCATTTTCACTCGTAAAGCCGGCTATCATTTTGGTTGGGACTGGGGGCCGCGTCTCACTACCAGCGGGGTTTGGCGTCCTATAAAAATCAATGCCTGGAATGAAGCCAAACTGGACTATGCTTTTTTCCGGCAGGTAAATCTGAAGAAAAAGCAGGCTGATATGAATGCAATTCTGGAGATCAACGCAGATGAGGTTGCCGATGGTGAAATTAAGATCCGTAAAGGTGAAAAAGTCATCGAAACCAAAGCCATTACCCTGAAAAAAGGGGATAATGAAATCAATGTGCCCTTTTCTATCAAAAATCCAAAACGGTGGTGGCCGGTCGGTCTGGGCGAACAGCATCTTTACGATCTGACTGCGGAAATCTATATGAATGGCAAACTAGTGGACGAAAAAAGTCATCGAATTGGCCTCAGAGATGTTGACGTGGTTCGTGAAAAGGATGAATATGGCGAAAGTTTTTATTTTAAGGTCAATGGCCATCCGGTCTTTGCTAAAGGCGCTAATTACATTCCGCAAGATGTCTTCCTAAACCAGGTGACACCGGATCATTATGAACATATCCTGCAATCGGCTGTAGATGCCAACATGAATATGGTGCGTGTCTGGGGCGGTGGCATTTACGAAAATAAGATATTTTATGATCTCTGTGATGAAAAGGGACTGATGGTCTGGCAGGATTTTATGTTTGCCTGTTCGATGTATCCCGGGGACAAGCCCTTTCTGGATAATGTAAAAGCAGAAGCCATTGACAATGTGAAACGGTTGCGGAACCATCCTTCTATTGTGATCTGGTGTGGTAATAACGAATGTATTGACGCCTGGTATCACTGGGGTTGGAAAGATCAGGTAACAGAAAATCAGGGAAAAGAGGCGGCAGATTATATGTGGAATGCTTATGTTAATGTTTACCACAAAATCCTACCTGAGGCAGTCAAAGAGTATGACAATAACCGTTTTTACTGGTCATCATCGCCCTGTGCCGGTATGGGAAATCCCTCCCAGGTGGACAAAGGGGATTTGCATTACTGGGGCGTATGGCATGGTAAAGAACCTTTTGAAACCTTTGAATCCTATATGCCGCGATTTATGTCGGAATACGGCTTTCAGTCCTTTCCGGAATTTTCAACGGTGGATAAGTATACCGAACCGGAAGACTATGATATTCATTCTGAAGTGATGAAATCCCATCAACGCTCCGGCATTGGCAATACAACAATTGAAGAATATATGCTGAGGGATTACAAAAAGCCGAAAGATTTTAAAAGTTATCTCTACGTCAGTCATGTGTTGCAGGCGGAAGGTATTGGTTTTGGTATTGAAGCCCATCGCCGGAATCGTGATCGCTGTATGGGAACCCTTTACTGGCAATTGAATGATTGCTGGCCGGTGGCGTCCTGGTCCAGTATCGATTATTATGGAAAATGGAAAGCCCTGCAGTATTACGCCAAAAAATTGTTCGCGCCGATTCTGATTTCTCCGCACCGAGAAAATGGCAAAATCAGTATGCACATTGTTTCGGATATTCTGGAGGAGCGGCAGGCAACCATGAAACTGACATTAATGGATTTTGATGGTTATGTGAAATGGAAAGACAGCAAAGCGGTCACCATTGTCGCCAATACCGCCAAAATTTATTATGACATTGATGAAGATGAATTGCTGGCTAAAGCCTCCAAAGACCGTAGTTTGTTGAAGGCTGTGGTGGAATTTCCAAACGGTGAAAACGCGTCGCAAAATATTTTTTATTTTGATAAGCCGAAAAATCTGGATTTTGATGATGCCACAGTTGATTATTCAATTGAAGGTAGCGGCAAGAGTTTCAAAATTAAATTGTCTGCGGAAAAACT
>CAYTLS010000343.1:0-3809 GCA_964438745.1 uncultured bacterium | reverse complement strand
AAACTTTTGAACCACGGCTTGGTATCAACTGGCATTTCTCGCCAACTCAAACCTTGAGTTTTGGGTACGGAAATCATTCACAATTAGAGAAAATTTTCATCTATTTCAATCAACAAAGAGAGGGTGATGAAGCCATTCGTCCCAATAAGAACCTGGATTTTACAAAAGCCCATCATTTTGTACTCGGATATGACAAAATGTTGACTGAAAATTTGCATTTCCGCGTTGAACCCTATTATCAATCCATTTACAATGCACCGGTCATTCCTGACAGTTCCTTTTCTATGCTGAATTACGAGCGGGAATGGCAATTCAACAGCAACCTCATCAATAAAGGCACCGGAGAAAATATTGGTATTGATTTTACCTTAGAACGCTTTTTAAAGGATAATTTTTATTATACGGTAACAGCCTCATTTTTCGATGCCAAATATACCGGCGGTGACGGGGTAGAACGCAATACTCGGTTTAACAGTGGTTATGTTGTCAATCTGTTATTTGGCAAGGAGTTCTACCTGGGAAATAATGGAAAAAATAACATCCTGGGCGTCAGCGGAAAATTCACCTCACAGGGCGGTCGCTACAGAAATCCGGTGAACCGGGAACGCTCTTTGGCAGAACAGGAGATCTACTATGATCATACAAGGGCTTTTACAGAGCGGGAAAAAGCCAGAAATTACCTGGATATTTCCATCACTTACCGGGTCAATAAAAAAAACTACTCCAGCGTGTGGGCATTACAGGTTAAGAATTTGTTAAAAGCGGAAACCAGTGCTACGAAAGAATACAATTACAAAACCGGCAAAATCGTGGATGATAATCAATCTATACTGCTGCCCTCACTGAGTTATAAAATAGAATTTTAGTGAGTTAACTGAATTATTCATGAATTTTAAATCTTTTAAGCAGATATGATAAAATTAACTCTTTGCAAGGTGAACAATAGGAAAAAAATCTGGTAAATTCATGGAACATCCGCACCAACCGTTGATGATTCCCAGAACAATACCCGGTGCTAATCTGACTCTCACCCCTCGTTTACTAACTTTCATTTCACAATCTATAGAATGCAACATATTATCAATCCGCCATCCAGAATATTCTTTTAATTCTAATCTATAGTATTACATTTAATCTTTCACTTCCTGCTTACTCCACTCTTTTACAGAAACCAGAAGTGCCACTAATAAATTCGAATACCAATATCACACTATATTTCAGAGTCTTATTGTTAATTCATCCATTTTAAAATATTACATTCTATGACAACGAATTAGATTAAGATGTGTCGTAGGAAAGTTGTAAAAAAATAGTATCAATTATACCGAAGGGGAAGTATTCATGAAAATAAAATTAGCGATAATTCTATTAATTATTAATATTATATATGCCCAATCTATCCACTGGGAACAAATGACCTCGCTCCCCAAGCCCATGCGCGGCACAGCAATCACTTGCAATAATAAAATTTACTTTATGGAAGCCGACAAAGATACCTCAGGGGTCTATGCATATAATAGTGAAACTGATGCCTGGCTTTACAAAGGCAATATGCTTACACCGGGCTGGAACTTGAATCTGGCTGCCATTGATACAGTCGATTATGCTATTGGCTGCGATCCCTTTTTAGACCGTTTGGAATCCTATCATGGGGAGAGGAACACCTGGCTGCAATTAGCACCAATGCCAACAGGACGTCAACATAGCAACTGCGCTGTTGTTAACGGAAAAATATATGTCATGGGTGGTCGCACGGATTGGTCGACGCTCAGTGACAAAAACGAAGCCTATGATCCGGTCTCCAATAGCTGGCAAACCAAACAACCATTACCCAAGCCAACCGAAAATCCGATTCTGGCCGCTATTGACAATAAAATTTACGCCCTTTGTGGCGATACCCTAAGAATTTATGATCCTGCAACTGACAAGTGGTCCACAGCACCCCATGCTCCGCAATGGGTCTCGGTAATGTTCGGCAGCGCTGTTATTGAGCATTATTTTATAATTCCCGGCGGACAGAATCAGTCCAATAAAGCCCTGGCCAAAGTACAAATCTATGATACCGATAAAAGGGAGTGGATTTCTACTACCCCCTTACCAATTGCAAATCAACTCGGTGGTATTGCGGTTCTGAATGATGAAATTTATATTATTGGCGGATCAGATAGTAATTTTGAAAAATACAACCAGGTTTATAAAGGCACCTTAATCAGAAAATAGTTAGGAGTTCCGTAATGCTCAAAAAATCATTTTTTTTATTAATCATCATTACACAAATACTACTGGCGACATCAAAAGATTTTAACGGGAGCATTTCCAGGGTGATCAGCGAAGAAAATCCCGGCACAAAAAATGATATTTATCTTGAACTGACCTCCCATGATGACTCTACAACAATAATCCTGAATGATTTCACAGCCATTTACCTGATTGAATATACCCACAAATTATTATTCAGTGATTTTATCGATCAGGAATTGCCGGCAATTAAAGTGGCCTTCAAAACCATGACTATCGAAAAAAAACCTATTCACGGACAGCAGCAACCTGTGATTACAACCATGAAGAAAATTAATCCCAATGCTGCCGGGTCCGACTACTTCTATGATTACGAATCCCTGAATCCCGGCATTCCAAAAGAAGATTATCATCATCGCTATGTGACAGTTCCGGTTGATTATAACAATCCTGCCTTGGGAACCTTTGAACTTTACTATGAACTTTGCAGTGATTACGATGAAGCCAAACCGACAGTCATTATACCGACAGACGGACAGCGCACTTTTTCCCAGGTCGGTATGGCCGATGATTATAAAGAAATGTTCGGTCTGGATTATAATACCGTCACTTATGAATACCGGGGTATGTACGCCTCGCCTATCCCCCAACTGAACAGCGAAAAAATCGACTGGAACCAGGCCTATGAAATACTGAATGCCCAAAATGTGGTTGAAGATATCGAACGAATCCGCCAGGATCTGCTGGGAAATGAAAAGGTTTACATACTTGGTGGTTCCGGAACTGCCATGATGGGCATGAAATATGTTGCCAATTATCCGGAAAAAGTGGAAAAAGCCTTCCTCATGAGTTTTTTCAAGGACGCCAAAGGCAGCAGTGAAGCCGGCGTTACATTTTTCAGTAATTTCCTTGCCGAGCACAGCCTGATGCCCGCCTACAAAGAAATCATCAAACAGCGAATCGTTGATCAGCATCAATTGCTCTTCTTAATCCAGCGCCTCCTCTATTATGATAAAACTATCGCCAAAAACATGATACAGGAGCTTGCTAAAAATAAAAAAGAACTTTACCAAAAATATACTGACCAATTGGGAAGTGTCGACTTTTTTATTCGTTCGGCTCAAAAATATAAACCCTGGTCGGTGGTCTTCATGTATGAAACCAACATCAAAACCAGTCTGAAGGGTCTGCCGGACATTAATTATCCCTTTTATGAAATGGGCGCTCCGGTGCGAAAAGCGAGGAAAAATCCGCGGAAAGGACTCTTTGATATTGAAAATCCTGAAAAGGTGCAGACCGATGTTTTACTTGTGGCCGGAACCCTGGACCAGGTGGCGCCGGTGAGTGAATTAAAACGAATTCATTCCCAATTGCCCAATTCCAGACTGGTGATCTTTGAAGCCTATCACTGTTTGCAGGCTTCTGATGAATCCAAGCAATGTCGCAGTGAGTTGGCGAACACTTTTTTTAAAACAGGAGATATTCAGGCTTATCTGAATTCAGGGAAACTTCCCTGTAAATTTTTAAAAATCCTGGAGTAATATTTCAAAAATTGTCAATACCAAAAATTA
>CAYTLS010000342.1:0-3835 GCA_964438745.1 uncultured bacterium | reverse complement strand
CGGGGTCCGGTGTGCTGAAACAATATCAATTTCATATTCGACACCAAAATGATCAAGCATTTCCGCGGCTTGCTTCATTACCGGCAAATCGGAATCTGAGCCCATTACGATACTGACTAAGTTTTTTTTCATGATCTCACTCGTATTAATTGTTTTACTTTCGAGGCTTTTTTCAGGGCGCATTCCAGGGAGGATGACAGCACCGTCACATGTCCCATTTTTCGGAATGGCCGGGTTATTTTTTTCCCGTACAAATGAATTTTGACACCATCAATAGTCATACTTTCTGTAAGGCCTGCGTACCTCACAGGTCCTTCATACCCTTCTGAACCCAGGATATTTATCATGACTGAAGGTAGTTTCAGTTTGGTACTGCCCAGGGGCAGGTTGAGAATGGCCCGCAAATGCTGTTCGAATTGCGATGTGATAATGCTTTCAATGGTATGATGCCCGCTATTATGTGGCCGGGGCGCCATTTCATTGACAATGACTTCACCTTTTTTATCGATAAAAAATTCAATGGCAAGCAAACCTTCCATATTCAACAATTCGATAATGTCTCCGGCATATTGTTTGGCCTTTTCCGATTGTTCTACTGTAATTGATGAAGGGCAAATTAATTTATCCACCAGGTTTACCCGGTCATCAAACACCATCTCGACGACTGGATAACTTTTTATCTGGCCTTTCCGGTTTCTGGCGGTAATGACGGAGATCTCTTTTTCTATGTCTACTTTTTCTTCAATTATTGAGGCGCCCGGTAATAATTTATCAACTTCCCGCTCATTATTCACAACCGCCACGCCGCGCCCGTCATACCCGCCTTTTCTTAATTTTTGTACAAATGGAAACTTTGCGTCTCCGGTTTTAATTGCTTCCAAAATGGCATCTTTAGAGTTATAGGTTTGAAAGGCTGATGCAGGAATGCCATTCTTTCTGTAAAATTTTTTCTGCAATCCTTTATCTTGAATCAATTGGAAAATTTCGGGATCAGGTACAATTTTACACCCTTCTGATTTAAGTTTTTTAAGTGCATCAATATTCACATTTTCCATTTCAAAGGTCAGCACATCGACCATTTTTCCAAACTGATAAACCGATTCGAAATCTAAATTGCTGCCCCGGATAAAATATGACGCGATATTGCCGGCAGGGCAATGATCATCTTTATCCATCACATAGGTTATGATGTCCCACTTGCTGGCCTCCTGAATCAACATTTTGCCCAGCTGGCCCCCGGCAATGATTCCCAGTTTCAGATTTGATGTTACAAGTCTTTCCATTATCCTCTCTTTGTTCGGTTCATTTTATGTAATGGCTGGCATTTTTAAGTTCTGGCTTATTAAAATTTACGATAAACTTCCTGAACAGCTAATATTACTTCTGAAAATTCAGATATTTGTCATTTACTGCCCGCTAATTTAAAAAAAATGATGTAATATATGAAGTTAAATGTAATCGTTGAGCAATTATAGAAATCCGTCGATATTCTGAATTTTACAGCAAATTGCAAAATGGATGATGTTCCATACGCACATCTGGCGGAATTGTGAAATTAGGGATCCTTTTCTATTAGAAGAATATCTCCTGATGGCAATCATCATCCCCACGTAAAATAGATGTTAACAATTTTATCTTTACAGGTTGATTAAATAGTGTTTCAAAAATCTTATGTGAATACCCCACGGTGCAATGGCATAGCAAAGGATTGTCAGCGCCTTGTTTCACTAACGGGCAGGTGCATTCTTCAAAGATCAGGGAGATTTTATTGCCATGTTTTGTGAAAGTAGGGTGGTTGTAATACCGGGATTTGAAGGCTTGAAATAATTGTTCCGGATCAGTGTCCGGCGGAAATTCTTTGCTAATTTTCTGAGCGCCTGCCAGCAATTGGGATGCTTGCGCGCATTGGGCGCCGCAGGTGTGGAGGCACTTGATGCCTTTGTCATCAAGGTTGGCGGTTTCTGAGAGGAAAAGTTTAAGGGTGGCTAATCTATGCTGATTATGGTTCATATTATCCATTTTTTTTGTATAACAGTTCGATGCATTCGCGTTTCAAACCTTGCAGGTTTTTAAAACCCACGAGGTTTTGGGCACATTGAGTTGTGGTGTTATTCTTAAAATTTAAAAAAATTTAGTGATCATCCAACTATTTTAATAATTCCGGTTCAAGATCATGATGAATAGCGGAAAATGCTTTGCCATTATCACCATCATCTTTGATCAGCGCCGGAGCCAATGCGCCGGGTAATACTTCCTGCACTTCATGATCCGCGTTGGGGCCGCCGAGATCGGTTTTGCACCAGCCCGGATCAAGGGAATTGATCCGTACATTGGTACCGTTGACTTTGCTGGCCAGATCATCGGTTAACTTGTTGACAGCCCATTTGTGCTAATCCAAGCGCAATTTGCTGACCGATGCCACGGCTGGACCCGGTGACCAGGGCGGTTTTTCCTTTTATTGATATCATGGGGTTCCTTTTTGGTTATTAGGGTTAACCCTTGCAGGTCTTCAAGACCTGCAAGGGGGTGAGAATTATTTTTGGGGAAATAGAATATTGGTGATCGCTTCAATAGGTTCCAGTGTTTCTGCATCCACCAGCGGGAAATCATTTTTCCAGTTCCAGTGCGCCCAGGCAATACCATTTTCATTGAATACTTCCATAATATCCTGATACCATTGCTGGCGCATTTCCATGGGGGTGGTGGGAAAGCAACCAAATTCACCACAATAGAGCGGTAGTCCCAGTTCTTTCGCTTTTTTGATGGCGGGTTTGAATTCATTCACAAAAGATTTTTTATTGTACCTGCCAAAGAAATCTTTCATTGCAGCGACGGCTTCCTGATCATATTCGGAGAGATTCTCCACCGGAACCACTTCACCGGGATATTGTACCGGCCCATCATAATCCGCCCAGCCGGTCCAGGGTGCTTTCCAATGAGTAAAGGGCAAGGGGGCGTAAGTGTGAAAGCTGAGAATGATATTTTTGTCGCCTTCCGGCACTTTTAAGAACGGAAAAGTCCCGGCCTGTTGCCAGTTGACAGATCCCATGACAATGGTCCGTTCCGGTTCCAGTTTGCGAACTTCTGAAATTGCCCAGTTGATCAGCTTATTCCAGTCCTCAGGATTGTCCGAAACCGCTTCATTCATCATTTCATAAGCCACCATATCATTGGGATACTTGTTCAGTTTTTTCGATAATTGTCGCCAGAAATCAATAAAATCTTTCTGTGCGCCTTCTTCTTCCCAAAGTGTTCTGCTGTCGGGAATATTGAAGTGGTGTGATCGTAAAGTATGCAGATCAACAATCACTTTCAGGTCATATTTCAGACACCATTTTATGGCTTTCTCCAATAGTTTGAAGGCTGCTTTTTCCTGCTTGCCATCTTTGGTCCAGAATTGTTCTTCATCGATCGGTAACCGTACATGATCGAAGCCCATTGCTTTTATTGCTTTGAAATCCTCTTTGGTCACATATTTTGTCCGTTCTTTACCGCGAATTTCTGTTTGAGATAGCCAATGACTGACATTCACACCGCGTTTTATTACAAAATTATCTGCATACATGTTTGCACCAATCGCTAGTACTATAATTGACATTAATAGCTGTTTCATTTTGTCTACCTGTCCTTTTTATTTTATTAAAATCATGTTCCTGGTTAATGAATTGTTATTGGCTTTTAACGTATAGATGTAAATACCTGTAGATAAGCCTGTAGCATCAAATTCGATCTCATGGTGGCCCGCTTCCTGAACTTTATTGATAACTGTTTTTACCAATACTCCACCCAAATTGTATACCATTAACCTGACTAATCCCTTTTGCATGATGGAATA
>CAYTLS010000341.1:0-3842 GCA_964438745.1 uncultured bacterium | reverse complement strand
TTTCCGTGGATCTCACCTGGGAAATGAGGGAATTGAGCCGCTGATTATGCTCTTTGAGATCTCTGGCTTTTTTTCGGATTCTTTTTGTTCGACGGTAATGAGCCAGATAAAACATCCCCATTAAAATAACCAAATACAAAAATTTTATTAATTTGGTATTCCACCAGGGGGGAAGTATACGAAGCGTTAATTGATTGGTGGAAAAGGTTCCCATGTCATTGTTGATCGCTCTGATTTTTAAGTTATAGATGCCGGTATTCAGATTAGTAAAATATGCTTCGGGATCATTGTCCAGTGAAATCCAGTCTTTGTGGACGCCTTCCAGCTTGTAAAAATATTGATTCGTTTTCATGTTTTGAAAATCCAGCAGGGCAAAAGAAATTGAGAAAAAATCATCCTGATGGGTAAGCGTGATGTTTTTTTGAGATGTCAGGGAGGACTGAAGGGGAATATTATAGTTGATTTCCTGATCGATTTCAACTTTTTTATTAAATATTTTTAATCCGGTAAATATCAGGTTGGGACGAATTCGATTTTTGTGAATATCGTCAGGATGGAAAAGGTTGAATCCATTTATCCCGCCAAAGACTAACCGCCCATCCTGCAATTTTCGATAAGCATTCAAATTGAATTCATTGTTCTGCAGTCCATCTTCTTCAAAATAGTTGGTAAAGGACTGGTTCTGCCAATCATATTTGGACAATCCCCGGTTAGTGCTCAGCCAAATATTACCCTTCTTGTCTTCCAAAATTCCGTATATATAGGAGTTTGGCAAACCATCCTCTTCGACGAAATAATCAATAGTGCCGGCCAGGGGATCATAGGCATGAAGTCCGTTGGTTGTTCCGATCCAAACAGTATTTCGGCTATCCTGGTAAAGTGCAATGATGAAGTTATTCTCAAGGCCATGGTCAGTATTCAGGTATCGAAAACGATTGGTTTCCGGATTCAGTATGGAAATTCCCTGATCCCTGGAAGCTATCCAGATATCGCCCTTGTTATCTTCAATAATGTCAACAATATCATTGGAACTGATGCTGTTTTTTTTCTGTGGATTGGCCTGGTAATTGGTAAAATTATCCTGATCCCGGTTATATCTGGCAAATCCATAATCGGTCCCAATCCATAGACGATTTTTACTGTCCACCAGCAAAATAGAAATGTAGTCATAACAAATACTGGTCGAATCGGTGTCATCATGATAGTAATGTCTAAAACTATCGGTTTCAGGACGATATACATCCAGTCCCCGGCTGGTTGCCAACCAGAATTCTTCTGTAAAAGGATCTTTTGCAATAGACCAAACCGCACTGCTGGATAGTGTGTTCCGGGTATCTGATTTCTGAAGTATTTGGTGGATAGTATCGGTTTCCAGGTTCAGTATATTAATACCATTCAATGTCCCGATCCAGAGAGTCTTGTTATCCTGGTAAAAACTCCAGATCATATTGCTGGATAATTCATGATCATAACTATTATAATGCTGAAAAACCGACGAAGTGAATTTGGTAATTCCGCCACCGGCAGTGCCAACCCAAATACTGCCGGTTTGGTCCTTGGTTATGGATAAAATTGTTTCCGAAATGAGGTCTGTTTCAGAATTGTTAGATTTCCGGAAGTGCCGTAAAATCTCTCCCTGGTATGTCAAAAGCAGAATCCCGTCATTATAGGTTCCCAGCCAAAAACTGTTATCATCTTCCGGTATCATTCTGTTGGGACTTAGTAGATAGTTGGGTGTTGTGTAGTTATAGACACTCAGTTTTTTAAATTGATCTTTATCTTTATCGAGGTAAAAAATACCGGATGTTATGACATTTGCATATATTCGTCCTTGCTGATCCTGATAAATATCCCGAATCCCGTTATTATTAATTGCAGGATTTTCAGATGCTTTAAAATGTATAATCTGACTGGAATCAGGGATATATTTATAGATGTC
Source organism: uncultured bacterium (assembly GCA_964438745.1). Taxonomy (GTDB): domain Bacteria; phylum Fidelibacterota; class UBA2242; order UBA2242; family JAFGTP01; genus JAFGTP01. The sequence goes on along the minus strand of CAYTLS010000341.1, from coordinate 1,903 downwards.
GCCAAAATGGCTGCCAAACCAATAATGGCCCTCACGACTTTTGAAAATAGCTGTAATGTGCGTTTCAGAAATTCCTTGTTCATTCTTTTTCAGTTTAAAATCTGTTAATGAATCAGAAGGGATTGAATATTTATAGAGCCCCTGTCCCAGTGTACTTATCCATATATCATCCTTTTCATCAATAAATAAATCAGTAATATAGTAGGTGCCATCGTTAAAAACAGGGTTGATAAAAATATCGCGGGTATGGTCATAACGATTCAGCCCGTTACGTGTGCCGATCCATAGGTTGCCCTGGGAATCCTCGGTTATGATTGTGATTCTGTTGTCGGATATTGTGGTTGTGTCATCATTGTTCTGCTTATACAGGCGGTAATTAATTCCATCAAATCGATTCAAACCGCCGGCTGTGCCAAACCACATAAATCCATACTGGTCCTGATGTATCGCATGAACATCATTCTGTGATAAGCCATGCCTGGTATTGAGATGCTCAATGACATAGGTCTGCTCCCCGGTCAGGAGTTTCGGCAGCAGTGCAACACCCAGTAGAATGATTAAGCCAATATAGTTTCGGTATAAACGTATCATCACCGGACCTCTAACCATCCCACTGGTTTTCTATGCATGATGCAATATTTTTAATAATACTTCTTCCCATTTTTATACCGGTAATTTTATAATAAACGTTGTCCCCAGATTTAGCTGGGATTCAACATACATTTGTCCTTTATGGTTTTCGGTAATGATAAAATAGGAGACCGATAGACCCAGCCCGGTTCCTTCACCAACTTCTTTGGTGGTATAGAAAGGCTCAAATACTCTTTTCCTGATGTCTGCCGGAATACCGGGACCATTGTCCTCGACTCTAATGATAAAGTGGGAATTGTCCATTTCAATACTAATTTTAAACTGAGAAGGACGCTCCTCGACCGTACTCATCGCATGGGCACCGTTTTTTAGAATATTTAAGAATACCTGTTCTATTTTTCTTTGATCACAATAGCAGTCAGGCAGATCTTCCTGGTAGTTCCGTAATATTTTTATTTTTCTGAAATCATATTTTTTCTTAAGATCGTAATCATTTTTGGCCAGTTTTATAGAGAGATCGACTACCTCAGGCAATTGAACATAGTCAAATTTGGATTCGGATTTTCGGGCAAAACTCAGCATGTTGGAGATGATTTCCGAGGCGCGCTTACCGGAGTCGGAAATTAAATGCAATTGTTTAATGATCCGTCGTTTGGACATAAACTGGCTGATCGCGGCCATGCTGGTTCCGCATTCGTGAGCGACAGACTCATTTTTGGGGGTGTATTTTGTCAGGCGGTTCAAAATCACCGATGCGTTTTGCATCATTCCGGCCAGCGGATTATTAATTTCATGGGCCATACCGGCTGCTAAACCGCCGATGGAAAGCATTTTTTCAGACTGGATCATTAATTCTTCCATCTGTATTTTTTCGGTGGCATCATCCAGGCGAATAACAGCACCGTTGTTTACCCCTGAGCTGAGGGGGTAAATAGTAACGGTAAAATAAAGTTTTCGACCATTAATCCATATTTTAATTTTTTCATCAATAATAATTGTATCATTCTTAATTGATTTTTTCGTTTGATCCGAAAGATTTTCCGGCAGTCCCGCAGCGATGGTACTCAGGTTTTTACCCAGCACCTCATTAATGGGTAATTTGGTAAAATTTTGAGCTTTAAGGTTCCATTGGGTAATGCGCAGGTTCGCATCCGTTCCGATTATAATGGAGGGCATTGAATCTATAATATCAATTAAATATTTTTGCAGATTATTGATCTCCTGCTGCTTCTTTTTACGATCCTCAATATCACGGACGACAATCATAATGCGCTCAGTATTATTGAAAATGGCCTTGCGCATATTGACTTCA
>CAYTLS010000340.1:0-3845 GCA_964438745.1 uncultured bacterium | reverse complement strand
CTCTATTTTACCGGCTTCAATTTTTGAGAAATCCAAAATATCATTGATAATTGACAACAGGGCTTCCGCGCTATTGGTAATGGTGCGTACATACTCCTCCTGCTCATTATCCAGGGAAGTTTCCAGCAGAATGCTTCCCATGCCAATAATACCGTTCATAGGTGTTCGGATTTCATGACTCATATTGGACAAAAATTCCGATTTCGCAACATTTGCATATTCCGCTTCCATGGCCAGGCGATTTGAGTTTTCAATGGATTCTTCCAGTTGATGATTAATGATCTCAAGTTCCCGTTTTGATTTTTCGGCATGTTTTTGGGTTTTTTTCAATTCAATCATTTTTTTCATCAATAATTCCTGGCTGCGTTCTAATTCGTCATTTTTCTTTTCCAGTTCTTTTTTGGTTTTATTAAAATTTCTTTCAATTTGTTTCAATTTTTGCAAATCATGGAAAATGGCAATTAAATATTGTTTTTCATTAACTTTGAACCGTTTGGTATGAATCATAACTTCACGTTGAAGATCATTTTTAAGTTTTATCTGGGTAAGAAAATTATGTTTATTCCATTCATTGATATTATTTTTAAAAATATCGAAGGCGTCGTCTGAATAAAATGTTTTGAAAGGACGATTTTGCATCTCTTCCGCCGTGTAACCAAAATAATCAAGGCTCTTCTGATTAAATTTCTGTACCTCGTAAGTCCCGGGATCAATAACGAAAACCGGGTCCGGCAGGGAATGGAACAGATTATAATAATTATTCTGGGCTTCCTGTTTCAATTGTTCGGCATATTTCCGGTTGATTAGCGCATCCTGAACTTTTTTGTAAAGCGTCGCATTTTTTACCGCAGCACCGATTTCAGCACAGAGATTTTCCATAATCTCCAGATCGAGATCATCAAAGGAGTTTTTCTTTCTGCTCTGGATATCAATGACTCCGACGGTTTCCCCATCATAGCCAAAGGGCATCACCAGTTCAGATTTTGTTTTCTCAGTATCATATCGGACATATTCATCACTCTCATCCACATTATTGGAGTGAATAATATGCTGAGTTTTAATCGCTTTGCCAATCAGGCCTTTTTCGATATTAAAAACAAGATCCTCAGAAAAGATATTTTTATAATCCCCTGCCATTTTCGCCAGGCGAATAGAATTCACATCTTCTTTAAAAAATAGCATTACGCCATCAAAATTAAATATTTCATGAATTGAATTAACAATTTCCTTTAGTAAGGAATTTATTTCCAACTTTTCGGTAATCCTTTTCCCAACCTGCGTAACGAATTTGCTGTATTTAGCGCGTCTTTTTATTTCCGCTTCTTGTTTTCTTTGATCTGTTATATCTAATAAAAAGGCTTCAAAACAATCGTTATTCAGTAAATTGGCGCTAATTGATGTTGTAATCAGAGACTTATCACCGGCCTGTATATACAGTTCAAAATTTTTAAGCCGCTTTTTTCTTTTTAATTCGGCTAGAAAGGACTCTTTTTGTTCAGTTTGTGAAAAGTAATCAAAGATATTTCTTAAGTTCTTATCCGCGGTTTTAAGTATAGACTTTAGTGAAGGGGATTTCACAGTAATATTGCCCAGGGAATCGGCCTTAAAATAAGCCTCCCGCATAGAGGTTAAAATTCTTTCATATTCCTCTTTTGTATCCTTGAGTTTCTTCTGGTTTTGGAACATTTTCAACTGCAAATTGATCCTGTGCAGTATTTCTTTTTCTAAAAAGGGCTTGGTAATATAATCATTGCCCCCAACTTCAAACCCTTTCACCTTATCCTCTACATCAGATAATGCGGAAATGAAAATGATAGGAATCTCTGAAGTTTTACGAATCCGTTGACATATTTCGTAGCCATTCATCTCAGGCATAACGATATCCAATAATACAAGATCAATTGAATTTTGGTTAAACTGTTCCAATGCTTCCTGAGCATGTTTAACCAAAATTGGATTAAAATTATGTTTCCCCAAATAATATTTAAACAATTCAAGTATTTGTGGATCATCATCTACAACCAAAATATTTTGTAGATTTTTTCTTGTCATTATACTCCCCGATTCCAATTGTATAAGATTGGCTTCTGGTTCAAAAATTCGAAATCAAGGTTGTTATCTATCAAAAACTGTTCCTTTTTGTATTAACAGTTTCAAAAAAAATTAAACAGCAGTTAATTTTGAAGAAAAATCTACAAAAAATTCATATTAGAAACGAAATCTTAAAAGTTGTGTTAAATTTTATTCAAATTAAGATGTAAATAACTTGATTAATAAAGACAAATTTATTAAAATGGGCAGCCCTAAATTATTTGATATATTAGATTGCCAGGCATGAAAGATTTAATTCAATACTTATCTGAAAATAAATACACAAATCCCAATAAGGTTTTTATCAAACACGCGGGAGAGGAATATACATTCAAAACAGTGGCAATGAAGGTCAATAATCTCTCTGCCAACCTCTATAAACCCAAACAAAAACAACAACATATCGGTTTATTACTGGATGATTCCCCGGAATTTATAATTAGTTTTCTGGCGATCCAGAAAAATTTAGATATTGCCGTTTTGTTTTCACCAAACCTTGAAGAAGAGCTGCTGCTTCAGAAAATGTCCGGTATTAATCTTTCCAAAATTATTTTTCATGAAAAATATCGCGAGATCGTTAATCGCAAACATAGCAAAGTCGAAAAAATAGTGATTGGCGACGCCCAGTCCAATGAAATCGAATTTAAACAATTAATCGAAAGCAATCATAACCCTGACCTGAGAATCCCATTTTTAAATCCGGAAAATCCTTCCATTATCATGTTTACTTCCGGCACAACAGGGACACCGAAAAATGTCCTCCATTCTCATAAAAGTTTAGTCAGCAATGCCCTTTCGTGTTTTAATATTATTGATAATCAAAAACATCTGGTCTTCCTGGGATATCCTGATTTTGCAAATTATATATCACTAGTTTTAATCATTTCACTAGCAATTATTTCAAGTGGAACCATTTCTATTCCAACCCGCAAAGATGCCGAATCAATTCTGCAAGCCATAAAGGATCATCAGGTCAATCTGTTTGCCGGAGTTCCTCTTATCCTTCGGAAAATGGTCAATCACCCCAATAATAATTTTCTTAAAAATTTGAAATTCGCACTTTCTTTAAATAATCCGATTGATCTTGATACTGTTAATTATTGGCGCAGTAAATATCAAGCCAATTTGTTGCAGGGATACGGCCTGACAGAATCCTTGATTGTTAGTTTCAATTCAATTCGTGACAATATGATCCCATCCTCTTTAGGAAGACCAATTCCCGGCGCTGAAATGAAGGTCATGAACAATATGAAAGTAGAACTACCTACCGGAAAAGTCGGTGAATTACATATCCAATCCGAGGCCAATCTGATCTCTTATTATAATTCAGACCGCAACAAAAACAGACACCATCGCTGGTTTTCAACCGGTGACCTGGTCCGTAAGGATCATGAAGGATATTTTCATTTCATCGACCGGAAAAATAATGCCATTCACAAAAACGGTTTTACCATTTTTCCAACAGATATTGAATTAATCATTAAACAACATCCAAAAATAAATCAGATCCATGTGATGAAACTTCTTGGGGAAAAAGATGACACCATTAAATTTTGCATTATTCCGGAAGAGGAGGAAAAGCTCGACAAACAAGAAATAAAAGAGTACGCGCAGAAAAAATTGCCACAATTTTTACAACCTGAATTCATCGAAATTTATAAAGATTTCAGAGAAAATTATTTAGGTAATATATTAAGAGATAAATTTATTCATTCACACTAATTCGAACTTAGGAGGGTTCTATTTTGAAAGAA
>CAYTLS010000339.1:0-3856 GCA_964438745.1 uncultured bacterium | reverse complement strand
TGGGGGCTTAGCTCAGTTGGTTTAGAGCACCTGCCTTACAAGCAGGGGGTCACTAGTTCGAGTCTAGTAGTCCCCACACTCAGAAGGACAATTAAAATTGTCCTTTTTTTATTTAAAGGAATCAAACATTATGCGCAAAGTTTTTTATCTGCTGCCCCTATTTCTAATTTCCTGCAGTTTTTTCCTGACTCAGGGATTTCATCAGCATATAAGTGTCGATCAAGCAGTTGAAATCATTGAAAATCATAGTTTCGATAAGAACTTTGTGATTCTCGATGTCAGAACGCCAAAGGAATATGTTGCCGGTCATATTCATCAAGCTGTAAATATTAATTATTTGAATAAAAATTTTCAGAAAAATATAAAAGAATACTCTAAGGACAAAACTTACCTGGTATATTGCAAGGGCGGTATCCGCAGCCAAAGGGCTATGGAAACCATGAAAGAACTCGGCTTTAAAAAAATATATAATATGAAGCCCGGTATTATCGGCTGGGTGGATTCTCAAAAAGGGCTGGTTAAATAAAGGCCAAATCTTCAGTCTCTAGAATTGTTAATTTTTCAATAAAAAACCAAGATATATTTTTTATCAATTTCATTTTCCATTCATAAAAAGTACACCTGCTTGAAGTAATTTCCTCCATAATTTTAATTATGGAGGAAATCACATGGCATTAGTAGATATGCATGTACATTCGAAGTATTCCGGTCACCCCTCGGAATGGTTCCTGAAAAAACTTGGCGCCTCTGAATCCTATACAGAGCCTGAATTTGTGTACAAAAGTCTGAAAAAAAGGGGGATGGATTATGTCACCATTACTGATCATAACAAGATTGGTGGCGCCCTGGAAATTATGAAAAAACATCCGGAAGATACTTTTCTGGGTGTTGAAGCAACCGCTTATTTTCCCGAAGATCGGTGCAAAATCCATGTATTGATTTATAATTTTACAGAAGCGCAATTTAAAGAAATCGACAGAATCAGGGTAAATATTTACGAACTTCGCGATTACATCAAAGAAAATGATCTGATGTATTCCGTTGCCCACGCCACCTACCCGGTCAACAACAATCTCCTGACTATGGACCACCTGGAAAAATTAATCCTGCTGTTCGATGTTTTCGAAGGCGTCAATGGCGGACGCAATTACAACAACAATCATATCTGGTCTGAATACCTTAAAAACCTGACCAAAGAAGATACCGATCGTTTCTATGCAAAACATCAAATCGAGCCCATGTCTGATCGCCCCTGGAAAAAAGGCTTTACCGGCGGCAGCGATGATCATGCCGGCATCTTTTTAGGTAAAAGTTATACCAATACTTCCGGTTCATCGAAAGAAGAATTTTTCAATGACATTCTCAATAAACGCGGGATTGCTACTGGTCGCAGCAATAATTACCAGGGATTGGCCTTTACCATTTATAAGATCGCTTATGAATATGCCAACACAAAAGCGACCCACTTAAAAAACACCCTATTTGGGTACTTCGCAAAAAATCTGTTCGGTGAAAAGAATAGCGGTTTGAAAGATAAAGCAGCCATTAATAAACTAAAATATTTTGGTGACAAGCGCTCCCGTGTCCGTAAACATCTGATCCAGTTATTGGAAAACACCAGGGAACATGCCTGTAGCGAAATCGATACACGGTTTGAAGTGGCCTACAATGATATTTCCAACATTGCTGATGAATTGGTCAAAGATTTTTTACAATCCTTGGAAAAAAAACTTTCCAATGGCGATATACTGGATGTCATGAGTAAGATCAGTTCATTGTTACCCAGCCTGTTTATATCAGTTCCTTTTTTCACCAGTATGAGTTACTCGCATAACTCAAAACACTTGCTGGCGCAATTAAAGCAAAACAGTAAGCGACAGGAAAAGAAAAAAATCCTTTGGCTTACTGATACAATTACGGATTTGAATGGTGTGGCTGAAACCTTGAAAAAAATCGGTTGGGTTGCTGCGAGGAATGGGAAAAACCTGGTGATTGCCTCCGCCCTTGAGCAAGAAAAGGAACACCTGAATTTACCGCCGAATTTTGTCAATCTGCCCTTTCTCTATTCTTTCACCCTTCCCTATTACAAAACACTACAACCGACCATTCCATCCATTCTGAAATCCTTAAAGATTTTTGAAGAGATCAATCCTGACGAAATCTACATTTCAACACCGGGGCCGGTGGGTTTGCTGGGTATCCTGGCATCTAAATTACTGAATATTAAAAGTACCGGTATCTATCACACCGATTTTACCTATCAGTTAAAAAATATTGCGGATGACGGGGCTGCTATTCGCGCCACGGAAGCTTATACGAAATGGTTCTATGACCAGCTTGACGAAATTCGCGTACCTTCCAAAGTCTATATCGATATGCTGGTGACCCGTGGATTCAAAAAAGATAAGATGAAAATCTTCAAACGTGGTATCGATGGCAATGTCTTTGCCCCGTCAAAACAGAGTAAAACCGGGATCAAATCAAAATATGGTATAAAGGAGGGTAATATTCTCCTTTTTACCGGTCGTATTTCAAAAGATAAAAACCTGGATTTCCTCTTCCAAATCTTTCAACAAATGAAAGAAACCGCCCCAGCCCTGAATCTGATGATCGTCGGCGACGGCCCATATTTAAAGAGTTTGAAATCCGAGTATTCCCATGATCCGAAAGTGATCTTTACCGGCAAACTCAGCCGAAGCGTACTACCGGAGATTTACTCTGTGGCCGATGTATTTGTCTTCCCAAGTAACACAGACACTTTTGGAATGGTTGTCCTGGAAGCCCAGGCCTGCGGATTACCGGCAATTGTCAGTAATCAGGGCGGTCCCGGAGAAATCATTATCAATGACAAAACCGGCTATGCCCTGCCAACTGTTAATCATCAAAACTGGCAGGAAAAGATCAATCACTACCTGCAACTAAAACACAGCAATGAATCTGAATACCATAAACTACGCAATACTATTCGAGTGAATACGCTGGCCAATGCAAATTGGGAAAATGTTCTAAATGATATTTTTGATAATTCACCGGTAGTACCGGTATAATATTTCCAATTCCCCCATAATAGAAAGTCCCGGAAAAACCGGGACTTTTTTATAACGGCTGTGATTAAAAAAATTATTTTGTCATGATTCTGATGCCATACTTATCAGGATTTGTCGGCGGTGTCGCATTCCAGTCGGCAAATGAGTGAGAACCGTCAGTTTCATAATAAAGACGATAACGGCCGGCCTTGAGGAAAACATCGCCATTGAACATTCTGTTTTTTCTGGCGCCACCGGCCCATTCAGAATTACGCCCGGTCATTTCCCAAACAATCTGCCCATCGCTCAATCGTTTGATCCAGCCGGTATCATACATTTCGTCATCATCACCTTCGCCTATTGCATAAACTCCGTACAAACCATCTTTTTCAATCGTAAAATCTTTGTGTCGCTCTTCATGGTCACCAACCCGGTCGATCTTGACAATGATGTTTTCATTAACCAGTTTTTGTTCATTGATCAATGAAATATACTTTTCATCATTTTCTTTTAAGGGCCACACAGAAATGCCCCAATATTCTTTTTCAAAAGGCGGAGTTGTATTCCAATCGAAATAGGAATGTGAGCCATCGGAAATATATTTGACGATATATTGTCCTTCCGGCAGTTTTACAATGCCATTGAATTTACGGTTTTTGTCACCACCGCCGGCATGAACACTATTTCTGCCGGTAAATTTCCAAACAATTTCATTGGTGCGCGCATCTTCGATCCACCCATAATCATAGGCTTCTCCATCATCATATTCACCGAGACATATTACACGCAGTTCCAAAGCTTTTTTTAATTTCATGCCCTGTGACAAAATA
>CAYTLS010000338.1:0-3861 GCA_964438745.1 uncultured bacterium | reverse complement strand
TACACAATGGCTACAAGACCAATGATTACCTCAAAAAAATCCTGAAACTGCAGGAACTCGGTTTTGAAAACTGCATCATTGTCTTCGATAGTTTTCAGGAGTTGGAGCGGCTGGAAAAATTATCTGGGAATAAAAAAATTAAAATCGGTTTGCGAATGGCTATCGATGAAGAGCCACAATCGGCCTATTATACTTCCCGCCTGGGCATTCGGCCCAACGAGATGATTGATTTTTTCAAAAAGAATATCAAAGGGAATGAAAATTTTGAACTTAAGATGTTTCACTTTTTCGTGGATAGCGGCATCAAAGATTCCCTGTACTATTGGGGTGAATTCCAAAAAGCATTGGAACTTTACATTAACCTCAAAAAAGAGTGTAAAACCCTGGATTCATTGAATCTTGGTGGCGGGTTTCCCATCCGCAATCACCTGGGCTTTGAATACGATTATGAATATATGATCAAAGAGATCGTCTATAATATTAAAGAAGCCTGTACCAAAGAAAATATTCCGGATCCTGATATTTATACAGAGTTCGGTAAATATACGGTTGGTGAAAGCGGCGCCATTATTTTCAAAGTTTTGGAACAGAAACAACAAAATGACTCCGAAACCTGGTATATAATTAATAATAGTCTGATGAACACGATCCCTGACGCCTGGTCAATCCATGAAAAATTCATCCTGCTTCCCATCAACAAATGGAGCAATGAATATACCCGGGTAAATATCGGGGGCATCAGCTGTGATCATTCCGATTATTACAATTCCGAAGATCTGAACCAGGAAGTGCTGCTGCCCAAATATGCCAATGACGAAAAGGACCCGCTTTATGTTGGTTTCTTTCATACCGGCGCTTACCAGGATTCCATCAGCGGTTATGGCGGTATCAAGCACTGTCTCATCCCATCGCCGAAACATGTGATCATAGACCGGGATGATAAGGGCAATTTTTTTGATTATGTTTATCGTAATGAACAGTCTGCTGAAGAGATGTTCAGGATTTTGGGTTATGAAGATAAATAAGAGGATGTTATGAGAACCTTTGCAAATATAGAGCAGGCATATGCCGAATATGAACACGCAAAAATTCTACTCCAGTCTATACCCTATGACGGCACCTCCACCTGGGGGAAAGGGGCTGACAAAGGCTTTCAGGCTTTTCTGGAAGCGGCGGACAATATGGAACTTTATGATATTGAAACCGATTCTGAAGTTTACAAAGAAGGCATTCATATTTTGCCGGAAATTGACATTAAAACCTCACCGGAAGCGGTTTTTAGTGGAGTCTACAGAAATACACGCCAACTTTTGACGGCGGATAAATTTCTGACCTTTTTGGGTGGCGAACATGCTATTTCCATGGGCATCATGAAAGCATTATATGAAAAATATCCCGACATTACGATTCTGCAGCTGGACGCTCATGCGGATTTACGTCCGGAATATGATGGATCACCATATAATCACGCTTGCGCTGTCCATCAGGCGGCATTGAACTCAAATCTTATACAGGTAGGAATTCGCAGTATGGACAGAAGTGAAAGGAAGTATCTCAATCCCAATCAGTGTTATTATGCGCATCGTATCCTTCATTCCGATGGCTGGATGAAAAAAGTGATTAAACAGATGACCGATAAGGTTTACATTACTATCGACCTGGATGTTTTTGATCCGGCGATCATGCCGGCCACCGGCACACCGGAACCCGGAGGACTGGATTGGTATACGGTTATTCGCCTGTTACGCAGGGTCTTCAAAGAGACAAATGTGTTGGGATTTGATATCGTGGAATTAGCGCCGATCGAGAATAATCCGGCACCAAATTTTCTCACCGCAAAACTCTATTACAAATTACTGAGTTATAAATTCAACCTTTAATATCGAGGAAAAAATGAATAATAAGGGACCAATCACACAATTTATGCTGAAGCATTACAAACACTTCAATGCCGCGACTTTGGTAGACGCCGCGGCCGCTTATGAAAAACAATTGACTACCGGCAACAAAATGATGATCACCCTGGCCGGCGCCATGAGTACTGCCGAACTTGGGATTTCCCTGGCGGAAATGATCCGGCAGGATAAGGTTCATATCATCACTTGCACCGGCGCCAACCTGGAAGAAGATATTATGAATCTGGTGGCCCATTCCCATTACAAACGGGTTCCCAATTACCGGGATCTGACACCGGAACAGGAATGGGACCTTTTGGAAAATGGGTTAAATCGTGTGACTGACACCTGTATTCCGGAAGAGGAAGCCTTTCGCCGGTTGCAGTCCCATGTTTTTAAGCTATGGAAAGATGCTGAAGAAAATGGTGACCGATTTTTTCCTCATGAATACATGTATAAAATGTTGCTGTCCGGTGTCCTGGAACAATATTATGAGATCGATCCGAAAAACAGCTGGATGCTGGCTGCTGCTGAGAAGAATCTACCCATTATTGTGCCTGGTTGGGAGGATTCAACGATGGGAAATATTTTTGCATCCTATTGTTTGAAAGGTGAGTTGAAAGCCTCCACTATGAAGTCCGGTATCGAATACATGACATATTTGGCGAATTATTATACTGAGAACACAAAAGAAAACCAGATCGGTTTTTTTCAGATCGGTGGCGGGATTGCCGGCGATTTTCCCATCTGTGTGGTGCCTATGCTCTATCAGGATATGGAGCAGACCGGCACGCCGTTCTGGAGCTACTTCTGCCAGATTTCTGATTCCACAACCAGTTTTGGTTCCTATTCCGGTGCTGTTCCCAATGAGAAGATCACCTGGGGAAAATTGGGTATTGAGACACCCAAGTTTATCATCGAATCCGATGCCACGATTGTTGTACCGCTGATTTTTGCCTATTTATTAGGGAGATAAAAAGAAAGAACCCAAACGAAAGGTTTGGGTTCAATCACTTATATTTTTATTCAATACCTGTCAATGCTTTGATATATTGAACGCGATCCAGTTCTTCAGCTTGTCCGGATTCTTTACGGCTCATTTTTCCACGAAAAGAATCGATGTCCTCAAAATTATTTTTCTTCATCCATTGGGACAGCGTATTCTTCATCTCACCGATGGTATCCAGGTTGTTTTTGTATAATGTGGAGCATACCTGTACAGTTTGCGCGCCTGACAATAGCATTTTCACCACGCCTTTGCCATCATGGACACCGGTAGATCCGGAAAAATCACAATGAATGAACGACGAGAGCGCCGCAATCCAGTGTAAAGGCAGTGATATCTCTTCCGGTTTGCTAAAAGGAGAACCAGAGGTGTATTTAAAATTATCGATATCAAAATCGGTACGGTAGAAGCGGTTGAATAATACCAGACCCTCGACGCCGAGAGTAACCAACCGGCTGGTAAAATAGGCCAATGAAGAAAAATAAGGCCCGACTTTTACGGAAACAGGCAGGTTTATCTTTTTTAATACCGCTTTGACAATATCAAAATAGAGTGCTTCTACTTCCTGGCTGTTTTTATTAATATCATTATTCATGAAACCAATATTGAGTTCCAGGGCATCAGCGCCACTCTCTTCCAGTTTTTTTGCATAATCGGTCCAGCCTTCCGGTGAGACACAATTCAGACTGGCAATGATTGGAATATTGACTTCCTGGCTGGCTTTTTTTACCAAATCCAGGTAAGCGGTAACAGAGTATTCATTACTGTAATTTCGCAGATAATCATAGGCTTCCGTATGGGAATCTACACTCACATACTTACCCGCTTCATTGGTTTCTGCCTGAATTTGTTCTTCAAACATGGATTTGAGAACTACAGCTCCGGCGCCGGCTTTTTCAATATTTTTAACGCCTTCTATATTTTTTGATAGTCCGCAACTGCTGACAACAATCGGATTAT
>CAYTLS010000337.1:0-3866 GCA_964438745.1 uncultured bacterium | reverse complement strand
GCCGATGCTCACCGACACCGATGGCGAATGAAATTCGCCAAATGTCTTCCGCCCAACACTTTGAAACGTGTACCACCTCTTTAACGCCGGTGCTGCTCAAAGGTGTTCGGTGCAGCAAAACGTTAGAGTTTTTTAGAGAAAACCTTCCAGAAATGCTCTCTCTGAAAGGTTTAATACCACTATTTTGCAAAAATCATTTTCTTAGTAAAAACTTTATTGCCACATCTCAATTGATAGATATATACACCAGAAGAAACTTTTGCACCATTTTTATCTGTTGCATTCCAGTCAATTACATGGTATCCAGCATTCATAACATTGTTTACCAAAGTTTTAACTTTCTTACCAGATATGGAATAAATATCAATCTCAACTCGTTGATTAGATGGTAAACCAAACTTTATTTGAGTATTTGGATTGAATGGGTTTGGAGAGTTTTCGTCCAATACAACTGATTGTGGAATGGAAGATTCGCGAATAAGTTCATCACCTGTTATATAAACATGGATAGAGTCTTTTCCAAATCTTGAATTCTGAGTTACTTCACATTTTAAATCACGACCATCTGGATCATAGTAAAGTGTTTTTGTTAATTGGTAACCAGTTTCACCTGATAACTCCTGCCATCCATTTGATGTTTTATAATACCATTGATAATCAAAACTTCCAGTTTCCCCTGAAATGCTTGCATTCCATGTTCCTGTTGCATGATATTGTGGAGCTCTATTTGTTCCCTGTGTACCTGTCAATAATATTGGGCCTGTGACATCAACAGTAATTGGTGGATAATAAATATCGAATTGTGCTTCATAGAGTGTTGATGATGATATTGATTCATCACTTAAAGTAAGGGTTGAATTATAATTTTCATTTGTTCCTTTCATCCACTTATTGAACTGATATTGATTACTTCCATAAGTCTGAAGGTCAATTGCCTGAATATCAAATGACATTGCTGAATTACAATATTCTGAATGTCCATGGTCAACTGTGTTATACTGTCCATCTCCTCGTAAATATGGAACATGGTCCCTTATTTTTAAATCTCCACCTCCAAAATCATTTGCTAAAGTCATTCTGATAGCAGAACCATTAGGATTTTTAAAGAAACCAACAACTGGTCCTTGATCTGTTACATCACTTACTTTGATATAAGTTTCTTCATTACCATTTAATCGATCAACTTGATCAATTCTAATATCATTAATATTCTCATTACCAGGGACCTCTACAACATAGGCAACGTGCCCTGCAGGATGATTACATCCATTAGGATTATTTGCAATAGCACTTCCCCAAGCAATAATATCGCCAGGACTAATTTGAGATAAATCAGTATAGAAAGTAAGGCCAAATATCCCTTCACTAAAAGTATTCATGGGGTTACAATATGGATCCCCAGTTGTAAATCCGGCAGCCCTGCCCATGGCATAGCCATAACAATTTCTTGCATTATGATGATGGGTTTCATCAAAATGTCTTTCAGGATGGTCCCATGCCAGCAAAATTAATGGCGTGATTATAATAATTAACAAATTAGATAATTTCATAGTTTTTCCTCCTTTTTTTATTTACCATGAATCACATAAGAACAATTTTTATCAAAATCCCAACCGGTGATATAGACTTGCTTACCATCAGTCCAGGATGTTGTAAATATGACATTTTTAAATGCGAT
The DNA here is from genome assembly GCA_964438745.1 of uncultured bacterium. Lineage (GTDB taxonomy): Bacteria > Fidelibacterota > UBA2242 > UBA2242 > JAFGTP01 > JAFGTP01. The sequence goes on along the minus strand of CAYTLS010000337.1, from coordinate 2,188 downwards.
TGAATCAAGGATTGTTGGATTTTTACCATCCCAATGATCCGCCGTACCCCATTCTCCTACAATATATATATTATCATCAGAAGAACTACTAATATCATAATATGTTGCTTCAAAATTCATATAAAGTTTTGTCCAGTTAGTTTCATTATACTTTCTACGAAAAACTCCTGAACCACATGAATAAATATATTCATCCGTTAAATTAATATCAGAAGTGCCAAATGGAATAAATCTGTAATCATAATCTTCCAGTCTTATATACTCAATAATTTCCCAGTTCTCACCAGTCCATTTTAGAATATATTTATTACCTTCTCTATTAGAATTATCAGGGAAATAACAATATGCCAAAGCATACAGTCCATGATCTTCATGGTAAGAGAAATCTTTTATACTTATTGTGTCTGGTAGACTATAATCCTGCCATTCATTCCCGTTAAAATGATACAGCACACCATTATATCCACCAGCCCAAATATCATGTTCTGATAGAGCAATTATATCATGAAATTCTGTATTTTCTTTTTCTAAAGTCAACTCTTTTTGCCATTTATTATTTCTATATGAAACTATTTGCCCCTTAGATCCAACATTAACATGATTTCGACCTGTTCCATATATTATATTATTTGTAAAAGTAGCAGAGGTTAGTTCTTTTATTACATAACTTTCATAATCCTGCCACTTTTCACCATCATAGTGAAAATAAATATCATTCCAGTGTGCGTTTCTTCCGAAGAGATATATATCCTCATCATTGATATATAAAATATCCATTGGCCTGAAAGCAGGTTCAAAGGCTACTGATACCACCAATGTGTCAATTGTCCATGTATATTCTGAAGGATTTTTGACTTTTTTATTTTTACTTTTTGTAATAAAATTACAATTAATTAAAAACATTACAATTAATAATAATAGTGAGAATTTACGTACCATGATAATCCCTGTATTTAAATTATACTTTTAATCAATTTAATTATTATTTCGAAGATTATTTTTTATTAACTCTAACGACGCATGAGCGATCCAGACTTCCGAAATATAAATCTTGCGAAAACGGATCAAAACTATTGTTTGAAGCTTCAAAACCTGCCAAAGTAGAATCTCTGTCTGGATTCGTCTCCATGCAAATGTTAGAGTTTTTTATCTAATATCAACGCTCAAAAATAAATGTGTAACTTGAGAAATCGTCTAACTGTCCTTCTATATGATAAACTTGGCTTTTTGCATATTCTCTATTTATAGATGCATTGGTTTTAAAAGCTCTCCAAATTACACTAATGTCATCATCATAAAGTTTGCTTATCTGGACAACAAGATAATCCTCAAAAATATCTTTGCTTTCAAGCTTGGCCATCATATCTATGGTTTCGATATTTTCAATATTTTCAACATTTTCACAAATATCTTCTAAAGAAATAATCATTGAGGCATCTTCTTCTAAGATACAATATTGATCAGGATTTTGAATAGTGTATTCTTTTCGTTCGCTAGATCCATTTTTTCTGGTAAACCATATTTTAAAAGACATGGAACTTCTAGGGTGAAGCCCTTTCAAGGTAGTGAAGAAATAGACTTGTGAAACAAGAATTTCATTTTCACTTTGATAAGCACTTTTTGCCAAAGGATTATACCAGCCATCATCCCAAATAATATAATCATTTTGGATAATCAGTACACCGCCACTATCAACATAGCACAAACTTACATAAGGTTCATAAATAGTTGTATCCACAATAATAGGTATTGATAATATGCGTTGTAAATCCATAACATTTGTTTTTTCAATGTTAAATTCTTTTCTGATCATAATATTTTCTTCTCTATATTCTGTAAAAGGACCAAATGTTGAATCAATTACCGTGAATTCTATTTTACCGATAGTTTCATTTTCTTTCGATGATGATGGATTGTCACAACTTAATGGTAATAGAAAGCAAGTTGTAAGTAATGCTAATACAAAATTTTTCATTATTTTTCCTCTTAGTTCCATTTATTCCATAGAGGAATTCAAACAACTGTCTGAATTCCTCTATGGAAGTCAAATTAAATTACGGACCAACGACAACAGAATGTGTGTCATCATCAGTATTTCCATCTGAGTCAGTAACTTCACATTTTAATGAGAAATTATATCCTGGATCAAATGTCACTGTTGTTTGATCGTCCCATGATGAATTTTTTA
>CAYTLS010000336.1:0-3872 GCA_964438745.1 uncultured bacterium | reverse complement strand
ATTGGCCACGGCACCATAGGAATAGCCCCAGTAGCCTTCGCCCCAGTAACTGGGCACAGCGGATATGCCGGCATGGGAAACTGCCGCGGCAAACATATTGGTTTTGGTGATCAGGGATTCCGTGGTAAACCCGCCGTAACTGGCACCGATACACCCCAGTTTGTTTTTGTCAACAAAGGAGTGGGCTGCAAGGAATTTTTCCGTACCCATTATAATTTCATCGGGCACGATAGATCCCCATTCATTGACATGCTTGGCGGCGAATTCCTGGCCAAAACCGGTGGCGCCGCTGGGTTGCATGACATATACCACATAACCATTGGCGGACCAGTAATTTTTCGGATAGCGTCCGTCAAAATCCCGGGAAACCGGTGACGTTCCGCCGTAGTAGTAGACAATACAGGGGTATTTCTTTGCGGTATCAAAATTTGGTGGCAGATAATAACGGCCTTCAATTTCCACTCCATCTTTATTGGTAAAGGTCCAACGTTTTACCGAACTGAATTCAGTATCTCTGTAAACATTCTTCGCAGGCTTGTAAATCATTTTGAAGTCTTCTTTTTTGAGACCGAAAAAACTTTTTTTCACCAGGTCAATTGAACAGACTTTATAGGGATCTGCCGCGCTTGTGCCAAAGTACACGCCTTTGGCTTCCTGATCCGCCAGATCAAACTGCTGGACCACTTCCATTCCTGTTTTCAATTGGGAAAAGCGATTCTTTTCTACATCATATTCAAAAAGACTGACGAGGCTCCGATCTTTGGCTACCAGATAGATATTACCAGTAACCTTGGACCAATGGGCGGAATTAATAGCGGGATTAAAATTTTTGGTAATCGGCATTACTTTTCCGGATTGAACATAATAAATAAAGGCCTGACCGTCATAATCATTGGGGATAATTTCTTTAGGTAAATTATTACCAATGCCTCCAAACATGGAAACCCCACCGGTAACTAATATTTTTTCTCCATCGGGTGACCATTGCAGGGAATTGGCCCATTTCAATGTAAACAGGGAATCCAGTTCCATGGTCGTTGTATTAAGAATGTAATAATCACTTTTTGAAAAAGGGCGTTCTGTCACAAAGGGATGATATCTTGAGATTATCAAGCGCTTGCCATCTTCGCTGATATCGTTTAAATAGGTTGACAAGGAACCAAAGGTCAATTGTTCAACCACACCCGTTGTGAGGTCTGCCTGAAACAGTTAGGTAACCTTTCGGTTGCCCGGTTGACGATCCGGCATATGTTTTAGTTTGCGCACGCCGCTTTTTTCTTTTTCCTCTTTTACGCTAGCCGTATAGATCAAATAATCCCCAACGGGCGACCAGGCATAGCTGCCGAGGTTCTCAATATTCTGGAGGATTTTTTTATTTTCACCGGTTTCAATATTGGCCAGCCAAAGAGATGACTTACCACCATCGTTGGTTTTGTATATATATTCATTGGCAACTGGTGACCATTTCAGCGAATTGATTGTCATGCCGCCGCGAAAGGAGCGCACCAGATCACCATCATCGCTGTTCCGAATGTCAATATAATAGTCATTTTCTTTTTCTTCTTTATCAACATTATGTAGTGTAATAGCACTGTATTCACCATCATAAGAAATTTTGACATCCGTCACTTTCTCGGAATAAAGTAGTTTGTCCACGGTCATGTAGTTGGTTGGATCAGTGGATAATTTCACCGGCTGATTGCTTTTTATCAGACCTGAAATCGACCAGGAGTCAATACTTTCTGATTTTGTCAGAGATTTGATTACCACTTTATGCCTGCCGGTTTCAAGATTAAGTGTATTCAAAAAATCAGTGTCATCGGTTTTTGACCCGATAATTTCATCGTCCAGCCAAACCCTCAGCAATTGTGTAGATGTTAATTCCAATGTCGCTTCCATCCACTCATCATTTTCAATGTAGAAAGCGAGATAGGCTAAGCCTAAATTATCAGGGGATGGGTTTTTCAATGTGATTTCTTCACCGGCTTGTACCTGCCATTTGAGTTCCTGGCCATGGGACCAGTTTATGGTAGTGCCGTTTTTTGGGTGTAGGTTCCGCTCAATGGAATAGGGTTGTTCCAAAATATCTTTTTCCGACCAACTGTCACCATTAATGTTTTCTTCACCGGAAAAAAGCGGTTTTTGCACATAGGCTACCTCGGTAACCAACCAGTTATCAATCGACTGGCTTAATTTGGTTTCCTCAGCAAAGAGGGTAACTGCCAGTAAAAGAATTAATATTAATAGACCTGGATTTTTTCTCATAATCTCTCCTGTTAAATTTTTTATCAGTACTGCAAAATTAATAAAACCTTGCCGAAAAGAAAATTAGTTTTCCAAATACCTTTGGCTACCAAAATTAGGAAGATGCAAGGTCTTTTTGCAGGAATATTTTATTTCTTTTCTTTGTTATTTTTAGATGTATTTTTAATTTATAAGCGTGCTTTTTGAATGTTGATAACTTGTTGACAATCTAAAAAATGTTAACAAATATTCACGCGATAGTTGTTATTAAACAGAATACAAGTGTGAGCCATCTTGACTAATATATAATTTTATTGCTAAGGCAAACTGTTAATTTACAAATACTTATATTTTACTAATAAATGTCTCTTAAATTAATTTATAAAATATATGCTATTCGTTAACTTTTTTTAACTATCAGATAATCAGTCTTAAGCGGCTGTTAATAAGTATAACCCGGGGGATAGGGAAATTGGATAATTTAAATCATACAGATATTTGGAATGAATGCCTGGAACACATTCAGGAACGTGTGCCGGCACAGACCTATAGCACCTGGTTTGAACCCATCAAATCCTTATCAATTACCGATAAAGAGCTATTTCTACAAGTTCCCAACAAATTCTTTTATGATTGGGTGGTCAGCCATTATGATAATATTTTGAACCAGGCATTGGTTGAGGTTCATGGCAATGATCTTAAAATCAAATATACCATCTTAATGAATGAAGAGCGGCAGTCACAACCGGAAAAACCAGCAGCTCAGCCGGAGTCCCGGATTCAGCCGAAGAGGGTTGACAAGGTCTCAGCGCCGGAAAACAAGATCATCCAAAAGGGAACGAAAATTAATAAAAATTATATTTTCAGCACATTCGTCGAGGGAAGGTCCAATCAATTTGCTAAAGCGGCAGCCCAGGCTGTTGCCAAAACTCCGGGTAGAACCTCATTTAACCCGCTGGTGCTATATGGAGGAACAGGATTAGGCAAGACCCATTTGATCCAGGCCATCGGCAATGAGGTTATTTATAATAAATCCATCAAAAGTGTTGTCTATCTTTCCAGCGATACCTTTACGCTGGATTTCATTTCTGCCATTCAAAAGAACAAATCAACCGACTTCTCAAAATATTACCGGGATGTTGATATGTTACTGATCGATGATATTCAATTTTTTCAGGGCAAGGAATCCACTCAGGAACAGTTTTTCCATATTTTCAACTCCCTTTATCAACACCATAAACAAATTGTTCTGACCACGGATAAAAATCCAATGGAATTGAAAGGATTGCAGGAACGCCTGATCTCACGATTCAAATCGGGTCTGACAGTGGACATTCAACCGCCAGATCTTGAGACAAGGATCGCGATTTTACAAAAAAAAGCAGATATTGACAACCTGGAAATTCCTTATGAAGTCATTGAGCTCCTGGCTACAAAAATCCGGTCCAACATTCGGGAATTGGAAGGCGCTATGATTCGGTTGCTGGCCTACTCTTCTTTGCTGCGTGTTGATATCAATCTGCAATTGACCAAAAAAGTACTCAATGAAATTGTCGGTGATACAGCCATTGAAGCCAATATTAATTATTCTATTGAAAATATCCAGGAAGTAATTACCGGAAAATACA
>CAYTLS010000335.1:0-3884 GCA_964438745.1 uncultured bacterium | reverse complement strand
AAAAATGTGTGCCGGTGATAAGGCCCGGACGGTTGTCTCGGCCGGAAACACAGGCGCCTATATCTTATCGTCGCTGAAAAATATCCCCCGCATTGAAGGGATTAATAAAGTCGCGATTGTCTCGCTTTTTCCCACCAAAAAGTTTTTGACCGGCCGCAAAAAGCATTACAGCCTGATTTTGGATGTCGGGGCAAATAATGAATGCAGCGATGAAGACCTGATGCAATTCGCTATCATGGGCAAAGTTTATTTTTCAATACTGACCGGCAAACAAGACCCGAAAATTTATTTGCTCAATGTTGGCGATGAGGCCCACAAAGGGGGCGCTGTCCTGGTCAATGCTTACCAGCGATTGTCGGATTATCAGCCTCTCAATTTTCGCGGTAATATTGAGGGTAACAAGATATTTAATGGGGAAGCCGATGTGATTGTTTCCGATGGCTTTGCCGGTAATGTAGTCTTGAAAACCACGGAGGGGATGGTAGAATCCTTGCTGGAAATCGGAAGATTTGCCGCGCAAAAAAATGTTTTATGGAAAGCCGGCCTCTCATTGCTGAACGGCGGGATTCAGAAAATCAAACCATTACTGGACTATAGCGAATATGGCGGCGCGCCATTATTGGGCTTTGAAAAAATAGTCGTTAAAGCCCATGGCCGCTCGAATGTGAAAGCTTTTTTTAATGCGCTGAAAATCGCAAAAAAAAGTTATGAAAACCAATTAAGCGAAAAGATATCAGTGGAATTAACCAATAATCGGAAAAAGAATGAAATTAACCAATAACCTAAGATTGTTTTTTTGGCTGGCACTGACAGGAACCGGATTGCTATTTGGAAACGTCAACAACCCGGTTCAGGAAAATATTTTAATTACCCTGTCCGGTGAACTTCAGTCACAGAACTCTACCCGGATTGTCGCACCCCGAAACTGGAACCTGAATTATAAAATTCTCTATTTGCCCGAAGAAGGAAGTTGGGTGGAAAAAGGCGACACTGTAGTCGTTTTTGACAGCAAAGAAGTGGAACAGCGGCTGGATGAAGCCCAGCAACAACTGGAACAGCTGGAAAAACAGATGGTAGAAAAACAACTTCGCAATCAACAAATCATCAAAGAAGTTAAAAACCAGATCAGAATTTTGGACATCCAGAAAGAGATCACTTTAAATCAATTGGAACAATCCAAATATAATTCCGAAGCGGATCAGAAAACGGTCGAACTGGAGCTGAAAAAAGTTGAGTTGAATATCAAAAAAACCAGGCAAGCCCTGAAATCCCAAAAAATTTTGAACCGGAACGATGAGAATGAAACCAAACTACAACTAGAGCAATACCGCACCCGCATGGAAAATTACCAAAAAATGATCGATGATATGGTCATGACGTCACCAAAATCCGGCATTGTGGTCTATCATAAAACCGGCCGTAGGGGACGAGGTGCAAAAGTTAAGGTCGGAGATTCGGTTCGTCCCGCCAGCATAATTTTACAAATACCGGATCTCAATAATATGAAAGTGGATATAGACTTGAACGAAGTGGATATCTCTAAAATCAACCTCATGCAACCGGCTGAGATAGAGGTGCTGGCCTACCCGGATACAATTTTTCAGGGGGAAGTCGCTTACATATCAAAAATCGCCGATGAAAGCGAAGATAGTAAATTGCGCATTTATCCGGTCAGTGTAAATATCAACAGCCCCAAGAATTATCGTATGAAACCGGGCTTAACCGTCAAAGTCAGCATAGAAATTGGAAAAAATCCTGATGGCTTTTCAGTACCGGCCTGGTGTTTGTTTAAAGATGCTAATGGATTTTTCGTGAAAACCACTAACCGTCGATTGCCTGTGGCAGTCATCGATATTTATGATGGTAAGGCTTATATTAGCGGCGAATTAAGTACGGATATGGAATTAAAAGAAAATGTAAATATTCCTAATTTTTAATAAACAGATCAAAAGGCAACTCTATGACAAAAAGTAAAAGTTTTCGATTTATTACCGTAATCATTATTGTAATTGCTGTACTTTATGGTATCAATAAAATAGGTAAACAGGAAAATTATCCATTATTCAAAGTAAACCGGGGAGAATTCCTGATAGATGTCTTTGCCGACGGGATCATCCAGGCCGGCAGTTCAACCATTGTAAATTCTCCCAGCCGCATCTGGGGAAATGTCAGGATCATTCGCCTGGTAGATGAAGGAACCTATGTCAAAGAAGGCGATTTTCTGATCCAGTTCGACACCGCGGAATTTGAAGAACGGGTGCAAAATGCCCAGAATGAATTGGACAAAGCCGAAGCTGCCTATGAAAGCCAATTGGCCAACATTGAAAAAACACGGGCGGATCTTGAAAGCCAGTTGAAAATCGAGGAGTACAGCCTTGAACAGACTCGCTTACGGGCAAAAAACGCCAAATATGAAGCGGAAAATAAACGCAAAGAAATTGAATACTCATTGAAAAAAGCGGAAATATCCTACAACCAGTTAGTGGAAAAGATCGAAAAAAATAAGGAAATCAATTCCGCCGCGCTGCGACAGGCCGAATTAAAAATTAATCAGGCCAAAATGAATTTACAGCGGGCAAAAGATGATATGGCAAAATTGACCATTACAGCACCCAGTGAGGGGCTGGTTGTTTATAAAAAGATTTGGGGGCCCAATGGCCGGGAGAAAATCAAAGTCGGATCAACACCCTGGCGTTCCCAGCCATTAATGGAAATTCCGGAAAAAAGCAATATGAAGGTGGTACTCAATGTCAATGAAGTGAATATTTCCAGCATTGATACATCATTAAATGTTAATATTACGATCGATGCCCTGCCTGAAAAAACCTTTACTGGTATCATTAACAATATTGCCTCTCTGGCCCATGAGGATGAAAATTCCGGAAAAAAGGTTTTTGAGGTTGAAGTAAAGATCAATGAAGTATTCGAAGGATTAAGGCCGGGTATGAGTGCTGACTGTCAGATCATAGTCGAGCAACTCCGAAATGTCATTTCTATTCCTATTGATGCTGTGACAAACAGTGATGGAAAAATCGGTGTTTATAGTGCCGGGGGTAAGTTCATTCCGGTTAAAACCGGGAAGGTTAGCTCGGATTTGATCGTCATCGAAGAGGGACTGAAGGCCGGTGATGAAATTCGCCTGATCAAATCGCAAAGTACAGAAAAGGACAAACAAAAAAACAAACCCGACCGACAGCGTCCGGACTCCAGAGGGACAGAACAAGTGATCATTCGTGGATAAATTATGAAAAACATTACAAAAATTTTTAAAGATATTCTGAATAATTCCAGGATTATAAACCGGGAGTTTAAACTCATAACCGGTGAGATATTAAAGATCAGTATCAAAGGACTGCAGGAACACAAAACCCGGACCTTTCTGACGATGCTGGGAATTATTTTTGGTGTGGCATCGGTAATATCTATGCTTGCTATCGGTGAAGGGGCGCGGCGAAAAACCCTCTCACAGATTCAGGCGCTTGGGCTCAACAATATTATCATACAACAGGCGGAAGTTGAAAATAAACCCGGGGAAAACAGTGTATTACTTGATTATCAGGACCTCAAAGCTGTCCAAAAGATTATTCCCACCGCACAAAATTCAGTTCCGGTTTTACAGGAAGAGCTGGAAGTAAATTATCAAAAGCGTTTTGAAGATGTAGAGGTAATTGGAACTCAGACGGAATATTTTAAGATTATGTCTCTGAAGACTGCTCAGGGAGGTTACTTTTCTCATCATGATAACAAAGTTAGTAATCGCGTCTGTCTGCTGGGACATGACCTCCTGATTTCGCTCTTTGGCAATGAATATCCCCTTGGGAGAAAAGTGCGGATCAACAATGTTTGGTTTACAGTAATCGGTATTCTGGAATATGAACCGATTA
>CAYTLS010000334.1:0-3901 GCA_964438745.1 uncultured bacterium | reverse complement strand
AAAAATCTAAACCTGTTTAATTGGAAATTGATCAGAGACAATGATACCAAAAACGCGTCTGATCATTTGCCTTTTACAGCAACATTTACATTGAATTGAATTAATATTTAAGATGAAGAAACAAGGAGGAGGAGATAGTATGAATTATGATTTTTTAAAAGAATTGGGTATCAAAGAGGTTAATTACGGTGCCACCAGTGGGGGCAGCAAGGGCTGGATCAAAACCAGTGGGAAAGAACTGATTTCCTATTCGCCGATCGATGGCAAACCCATTGCCAAAGTCATTCAGGCGCAAAAGAAAGATTATGAACTTCTGATTGAACAATCCCAAAAGGCCTTTGAAAAATGGCGTATGACACCGGCCCCGAAACGGGGACAAATTGTTCGTGAAATTGGAGATGCATTACGTGAATACAAAGAGCCCCTGGGTAAATTAGTTACTTTGGAAATGGGAAAAATCAAAGCGGAAGGTGCCGGTGAAGTTCAGGAAATGATTGATATCGCTGATTTTGCTGTGGGTCAAAGCCGGATGATGTATGGATTTACCATGCATAGTGAACGTCCTGAGCACAGAATGTTTGATCAATACCATCCCTATGGCATTGTCGGGATTATCACTGCTTTTAATTTTCCGGTAGCTGTTTGGGCCTGGAATGCTCTGTTGGCTGCTGTTTGCGGCGACGCAAATCTCTGGAAGCCCAGCTCTAAAACACCTCTTTGCGCACTTGCTGTACAGAATATTATTGAGCCGATCGTTGATAAATACGAATTGGATGGAATTTTCAGTATGATCATTGGTAAAGGTTCGGAAATTGGAGAAGCCATGATCAATGATAAGCGGTTGCCACTGATCAGCGCTACCGGCAGTACCCGGATGGGTATTCGTGTCGGCGAAGCTGTGGGACGCAGATTGGGACGCACAATCCTGGAACTTGGTGGTAATAATGCGATTATTGTCGCTAACGATGCTGACATTGAAATGGCCGTCAGAACAACGCTGTTTGGCGCTGTCGGAACATCGGGACAACGCTGTACATCCACACGCAGAATCATCATTCATAAAGATGTAAAAAAACAATTTATTGATAAACTGGTCAACTCTTATAAACAAATACCCATTGGCAATCCCCTGGCAGATGGTGTTTTGATGGGGCCGGTGGTTGATGAAACTGCAATTGAATTGATGCAGGAAGCAATAAAAAAAGCGGAAGAACTGGGTGGCACACTACTCTGTGGCGGCGAAAAGATCAGACCGGAAAGACTGGAGGATGGTCATTATATCACACCGGCTATCATGGAAGTAGAAAATCACTACTCAATCGTACAGGATGAAACTTTCGCGCCGCTGCTATATATCATTGAATATGATGAGTTTGAAGAAGCGATCAAACTACATAATGATGTTCCACAGGGATTAAGTTCCGCACTCTTTACCGATTCGGTAAAGAAAGAACAATATTTCTTATCTCATAAGGGCTCGGATTGCGGTATTGCTAATATTAATATCGGAACTTCAGGTGCTGAGATCGGTGGCGCTTTCGGTGGCGAAAAAGAAACCGGCGGCGGTCGTGAATCAGGATCTGACGCCTGGAAAGCCTAGATGCGCCGTCAGACTAATATCATAAACTGGGGAAATGATATACCCCTGGCGCAAGGGATAAAATTTGACGTTTAATTAATCCATGAAGGCTGCTTTTTAAAAAGCAGCCTTTTTTAATTCACACCAGAATTTTTAAAATGATGCCAATAATTTAATATAAATATAAGAATCAAAGTTTATATTCCTTGAGATTAATATAAATACGAATTATATTAAATAATTAATATCGGAAGGAAACTATCTGTTTCATATTGCGAAAAAAAGAAGCAAATCAAAAGGTATCATATGAATAAAAAATTAATTTTGCTCTTCATTTTTACAATTATTCTGGTCACCTGTTCAAGAATTTTGGATAGTGAAGATAATAAATTGAAATTAACCGGCTTTATTTTTAATAAAGTGACAGACCAGCCCGTCATTAATGCTGAAGTTAAATTATCGGGTACCGATACAAAATCAACATTGACCAATGCTAATGGCGCCTTTGAATTTGATTTGGAATATGATAATGAAACAACCGTCTACATTTCTGTTGAAAAGGACAGCTTTGTGACGGAATCTTTTACTCAATTGATAGAACCGGGCGAGGATATCGAACTGGATACAATTCATTTTGAACCCCTTCAATTACTAACAACCGTAAAAGGCACTTTGTTAAATGATTTTAATGATGATCCTATTGTTGCCGGTGCTATTAATGCCGATTTTATGGATTATACAGCCTTTTCAACCAATACCGGCGAGTTTACTCTCAGTCTTTATACCAATGAAAGTTTTACGGGAAAACTTATCTGTAGCAAACAGTATTTTATGCCTGATACAATTGAGGTGGAAGTGCAACCGGGATATGAAATTGATCTTTCCACTATTTATCTGAGTTATCGGTATGATCCTGCCAATATCTCCGGCTCTGTATTTGACCAACGTGCTGACACAGCAATCACGGATGTCAAAGTTTCCGTGGCAGGGGAATCCAATGTCTATACGGCAACCGATGAAAACGGCAATTTTGAACTGGCAACCCAGATTAATGAATCCAAATCAGTTTCTTTGCAATTCAGTAAATATCCCTTTGAAACAAAAATCATTACACTGGATCAGGTGGCCCCGGAAGAAGAGGTCAGTGTTGGCCAGGTTGAATTAACACCGCCGACCTATGACGGATTGACGGTATTTGGCAAGGTTAAAAATCAACGGGACGAGAATATCCCCGGTGTGGTTATATACCTGGAACAATTTCCGGAAATTGCCGCCCAAACAAATGCCAATGGCTATTTTTCCTTTGATATTCAACTGGACCAGGAGACTGAACTTAATTTTAGTTTTGAAAATGACGACTATCAAACAGTACAGATAGATACAACCGGTCAACCGGAAACCGACCTGAATCTGAGAAATATTGTACTTCCTGATAAATATGGAGATGCGCATATTACCGGAAAATTGATCGATGACCAAAGTGGTACGGCGATCGGCAGGGCTAAAGTGCTGGAGTTGGACAATGGAGACTATGTTTTGTCAGATGATAATGGTGATTTTGACCTGGCCATAAGTTTGTCGGAACCGAAGTCACTGACAGTTGAAATTAGTAAATATCCCTATGAAACCAGGTCCATAACTATTGACAATGTCACTCCTGAAGATTTGGTTGCATTGGGAGAAATAAAATTGTCTATCACAAATGATGTGGAGCCAACTGTTGTCAGTGGGATTTTGTTAAATCAGAATAATGCACCTGTCGTGGGGAGTACAATAAAAGTTGATGAATTTCCAGGAATAAACGAAATATCCGATAGTGAAGGCAAATTTTCTTTATCTCTTCCGGTTGTTGAAGAGTCAATGGATTTAAACTTAACAATCAGTGAGACAGATTACTACGAAGGACAAGCCCATAACTTCCAATTAACCAAAGGTATTAATTATAATTTTGGCAATATCAAACTGTCCAGTAAGATCAGTTCCGCGGTAGTATCCGGCATCATTGTCGATGATAATACCAGGGAGCCGATTGAAAATGTCAAAATAGTCGATAATATCTTTAGCCGTTATGATTCGACCGACAGCAATGGTGAATTTGATTATGAATTATTGATTTTCGACCCGCAATCCATATCCTTTACTTTGAGTAAATATCCTTATCAGTCCAAAACTATTTCCCTGGATCAAATTACACCATCTGAAAGAATTTCTTTGGACACATTGACATTAAGATTACCGGAGTATGAACCCATTTTGATATCCGGAAAGTTGGTTGATAAAAATACTCAGGAAGGCATTGTTGCCACAATTAATATTCAGGAA
>CAYTLS010000333.1:0-3903 GCA_964438745.1 uncultured bacterium | reverse complement strand
CCGTGTCCATCTCAGCCCGGTAAAAGAAGGATTCAAATTTTCACCTGACATTGTCTATTTTATTGAAAGCACTTTTCACAAAGAGCGACATTTTCGCGCCTACCGGATGGACCTCAGGGAAAAAATGATCGCCGATTTTTCCTTTGACAATACTATCACTAATAAGATCAATAAAAATACTGATAATCTACTGATCCATAATGTTCAGTTGGTTAATGATCCGGTCCGGGGTAAAGTGGCGAAATTCTCCGGCAAGACCAGTTATATTGATTGCGACAAAACCATTGATTTCGGCAATCAGGAGGAAATGTCACTGGCTGTTTGGGTAAAACCCGACCGGGTTTCCGGAAGCCATGCTTTTGTGGGCAAAGGGCTGGATTTTTCTTTCAAAATACATTTGCAAAGTCCCTGTTTTACCACCGCCGATATCAAAGATCATTTTCTGCCGGAAATCAAAATCGATTCCTGCCAATGGCAACACATTGCGATGGTAGTGAAAGAAAATGAGGTGGTAAAATTTTATAAAAACGGTGAATTTGCCGGTGAAATTGCAGCTTCCAATATCCATCAATCCGATAAGTCTGTTATGATCGGCACCAATCTCTGGGAAGAATATTATGACGGCTATCTGGACGACCTGAAATTGTGGGACCGCGCCCTCAATTCCATCGAGATTCAAAAACTATATCATCAGCCTTTGGAAGCCGATCCCTTTCCCGTCAGAAAACTGATCTATGGGCTCTGGGCTCTCCTCTTGTTGTCAGTGGTAATTATATTACGAAAACTACCCTTCAAAGCCTTGTTAAGCACCAAAAAAACACCACCGGAAAATGCCATTTATTTTTTCGGAAACCTGAAAATTATAACCCGTCAAACAGAAAACCTTGAGGAAAAATTATCTCCTAAAATGAAACAGATTTTTGTACTGCTGCTGATCCATACTATCCAGAAAAATGGCATCTCTACCAAACAGTTAACTGATATTTTTTGGCCCGGCTTCTCCCCTTCCCAGGCCAAAAATAACCGTAGTACATACTTCGGTAAATTACGGGCTTTTCTCAAAAATATTCCGGGACTGGACCTCCTCTATCAGGATAAAAGATGGGCAATGGAATTTTCCGATTCACTACTTATTGATTACAATGAGGTGGTGAAAATTTTGACATTAGACCAAAAATCCCATCACAACCACCTGATCCGGCTACTGTCCCGGGGCCCCTTACTACCGGAAATTGAGTGTGACTGGCTCGATGAATACCGCCTGGAACTGACATGCCGGCTGGACGATTATTTACAGGAATTTTATCAGCGCAATACTATCAGCAAACAACCGGAAACCGCTTATGACCTGGCCACACAAATCAAAAAATTTGACAGCCTCAATGAAACAGCCCTAAAAATACAGATCAAATCGCAGATTCTTCTTGGCAATCACAGTACAGCCAAAAAATGCTATGATGCTTTCGCCCGGGAATACCAATCACTTTATGATGTAAAATATGAGAAACCTTTTCTGGATTTTATTGATTGACCCCCACTGTTATAATCCGGCCCCAGAAAAAAATTCTTTGCTTATTCTTCATCCATTACCCCATTTATTACCCCTATCATTACTCTGACAACATGTAAGTTAGCAAAAGTTAACTATTTTGATGATAATGATCACAGAGCAATAAAATTACCCTGGAGGAGGGACTATGGAAAATAAACAAGACAGAAGAGATTTCATCAAAAAACTGGGCCTGGCAGGTTCAGCGCTGGCCAGCGCGCCGGCTATTTTGGCAGCACGGGGAAATGAAACACCCGCAAGTTTTATGGGCAGAAAAAACAAAAATTCCGCTAATGACAAATTGCAAATCGCCCTTATCGGCGCCGGCAGCATGGGAAGAGCGGATCTCAATACCGCACTTTCCCATACAAACACCGAACTGGTGGCAGCCGCCGATCTTTATCAAACCCGGCTGGATAATATCAAAGAGAAATACGGCGATGATATTGTCACCACCCGGGATTATCGTGAGATTCTGGAACGGGAGGATGTGGATGTCGTCATTATCGCCACCCATGACCACTGGCACAAGCAGATCAGTGTCGAGGCGCTGAACAAAGGCAAGCATGTTTACTGTGAAAAACCCATGGTGCATTCACTGGAAGAAGGCCCCGATGTCCTGAAAGCCCAAAAAAAATCCGGCAAGGTTTTCTGTGTCGGCAGTCAGTTACTGTCGTCACTGGGATATGAAAAAGCCAAAGAATTGCTCAATGATGGCGCTATAGGAAAATTAAACTATGCCGAAGGTGTTTGGTCGCGCAGAACTGCTGAAGGAGCCTGGAACTATCCGATTCCTGACGACGCTTCCCCTGAAACCATTAGTTGGGAAACCTTCCTGAAAGATAAAAAGAAATATGACTTTGATCCCGAAAGATTTTTTCGTTGGCGTAAATATAAGGACTACGGTACCGGCATGAACGGCGATCTCTTTGTGCATATTATTTCCGGATTACATTTTGTCACTGATTCTTACGGCCCGAACCAGATATATTCCACCGGCGGCATTCGCTTCTGGAACGATGGCCGGGAAGTGCCTGATGTTTTAATCGGAACTTTTGATTATCCTGTGACCAAAACCCATCCCGGCTTCAATCTCTCACTGCGCTGTAATTTTGTCGATGGAACCCGCGGCAGTTATTTTTATGTCATGCGCATGGTGGGCAGCGAAGGCTATATGGAAATCCAACCCAACAGTGTCGTTTTACGACGCAATAAATCCCTGTCCGGCGTTGACCCCAATACTGATCCGTCGGAATTCAAAAAAGTCCTCAACGACCGTAAAAGAATACTCGGCCCCGAAGAGATCGTATACCAGGCGGAAGCTGGCTACAAAGGCTGCCATTACGACCATTTTGGATATTTTTACGATGCCATTCGCAACGGAACTGAGTTGGTGGAAGATGCCGTCTTCGGCTATCGCGCCGCGGCACCGGCCCTGGCCTGCCATGAGTCCTATTACAGCAAAAAAGTGGTTCAGTGGGACCCCGTAAAAATGAAAAAACTTAATTAAAGAGGTGACAAAATGAAGAAAATATTTATTTTGGCAATTATTTCCGCGTTAATGCTCACAGCCTGCGGCACAAATGAGCCGAATACCTTAACATCCCGGGAAAAGAATGAGGGCTGGCAATTGCTTTTTGACGGCCGGACCACTGAGGGTTGGCATGGATATCTGGATGACAGCGCCGGTGATGGCTGGGTAGTGGAAGATGGACTGCTCTACTGCAAGGGTTTAGGCGGTGATATTGGCGGCGACATCCTCACTGACAAACAATTTGAAAATTTTATCCTGAAACTGGAATGGAAAATATCCGAAGGCGGCAATTCCGGGATTTTTTATCATGTTATCGAAGATGAAAAATACGATGCGCCCTATCTGACCGGCCCCGAGTACCAGTTGATCGATGATGATGGTTTTCCCCAGCCTTTGGAGGAATGGCAAAAAGCCGGCGCCGATTACGCCATGTACACGCCCAATGACAAAAAGCAGTTGCAGCCTCAGGGTGAATGGAATACCAGTAAAATTGTTTTTGATAAGGGCCATGTGGAATATTGGTTAAATGACGCAAAAGTGGTTGAATTTGAAGCCTGGTTAGAAGACTGGAAGAAACGTAAATCCGAAGGCAAATGGCAAGATTATCCTGATTATGGCATCTTCAAAAAAGGTCATATCGGTCTGCAGGACCATGGCGATGAAGCCTGGTTCAGAAATATAAAAATCAAGGAATTATAGCATGGAATCGGTAATCGATGATCAGGAAACCTTGCGAATGGTTGAAAACCTTCGCAATGGTTGGTGCTCTATCATTGATCGGTTATCGATAAGTTAAATAAACAAAGGAATTAAAATGAAA
>CAYTLS010000332.1:0-3918 GCA_964438745.1 uncultured bacterium | reverse complement strand
CTGAAAATAGGTGAAAAGTGATAAAGTCGCATAAAATATGCCGTCATCCTCATTCTTTGTCCATCTGGATCCGACGATCTGCTGGAATTCTTTCACTTTCCTGCCATCATCTTTGGTAATGACTGATGGGTTGTTGAGCATAAATTTTGTCCACAATTTGATGAGTTCGGGATTACCCGCTCGTGCCATTAGTGATGAAGTCATAGAGCCGTCACGGACCCAAATCAGGTAATAGATTCGATTCAATGCACCAAAGCATGCGCCTCCCTCATCAATCCCCGAGTAAACAATCCGATGATTGAGATCAAGGACTTTTTGAAAATCAGGATCATTAAAATGCACTAAGCCTTTGTCCATATTTGGTGCCAGTGCTTTTTCGTTTTTTGCAATGAGTTCATTGAGTGAAAGACCTTTAAATTTGTCAACAACCCGATTGACCTGGTACAAATTTTCTTCACCTCCCACGAGCACAACTTCATTTTCAAATATTTGTATTATATGATATCCATCCCTGGTCACCCGAAAACGATTGGATACAAGATTATTAAATTTTATGAAGGAGACTATTTCTTCGCCTCGATCGATGAATTTTTCCGTAATTAATCCGTCGCTAACGTTGAATTTTTGTTTGGGCTTAAAAGCCAGTAATAAAGGGGCTTTGGCAGCGATAGCAAAAGCATTCTCATCCGCGATATTGATAATGGTAATTTCATTTTTTGCATCCCAGGGAGTACTGGATTTCAGTGTTGTAACAAAAGGATCATAGCCCCATTCATGAATATAATTTTCCTGTAGTTGTGGTAGGGTAAATTTTGAAAATAATGTTGTGTAATTGTCCCTGTTTGAAAAATTTCGCGCAACATATTCTTTGCGGCGAAAGGCATTAGGCTTATAGATAAATTGAAAATCAGTGCGATCTTCAAAAAATAACATTGTCAGACGGTTACCACAGCGATTTTGAAGAATAATATTTCTGGGTGCTTCATCGATCATTGGTGAACAATAAATGTCCTCCATGGATGCACCTGTATTGACAAATTGACCAAAACAAGTACAAAGACACAAAATAGTTATCAAAAAAATAAGGATTTTTCTAAGCATAATTTTTCCTCTATTATTTTACCCAAAAACTTTCTTTCAGCCGAATATCCTCACTGGAGGAGCCGATCATCACCACAAATTCGCCCGGTTCCACCACAAAATTCATATCCCGGTCCCAGAGTTTCAGTTTCTCCGGTTCAAGTTTCAGGGTAATGGTTTTGCTTTCTCCGGGATTGAGTGTGATGCGGTCGAACCCTTTCAGTTTTTTGTCCGGATGGGCGACACTGGCGTAAACATCATTGATATAGAGTTGTGGCACTTCATCACCGATTCGATCCCCAATATTTTTCACATCAAAGGTCACAGTAACGGTCTCATTATTTCCAATCTCTTTTTTAGATAATTTCAGATTGCTGTATTCAAATTTTGTATAACTCAATCCATGACCAAAGCAAAATTGTGGTTCGTTAAATTCACCAATAAACTTAATTTTCATCTTTCCTTTAGGAAGCATATTGTAGTTCAGTGGCACCTGACCGGTCACTTTCGGAAAAGTGATAGGTAATTTTCCACCGGGATTATTATCACCGAAAATGGTTTGCGCCATGGCATTTCCCCCTTCGCAACCTGGATACCAGGCACAAAGCACAGCATCTACTTTGTCGATCCAATCATAAGTAGTTACAACAGAACCATGTTGCAGCACCACAACCAGCGGTTTATCCAGTTTGGCTAATTCGAGGATCATTTCTTCCTGTTCTTTGGGCAGGTCAAGGTCGGCTCGATCCCAGTTTTCATTTTCGTAAGCGCCCATAACAGCAATGATGACATCGGATTTTTTTGCAAGATTCATAGCATCAGGAATATTTTCCTCCAGGTTGATATCCCAGCCCAGTTGCGCGAAAGCGGCAAAACCACCATCAAAATATTCCAGCTTAAAATCATAAACGTTGCCCTGTTCCAGTTCAACCGCAGCCTCCGCCATGCGACGGGCACCGCCAGACCACTGGTCGATGATCAATTCACCGTCCAGCCACAAGCGGACGCCGTCATCGAAAGTGGTAGCAAAATTAACTTTGCCGCTCACAGGACTTTTGAGTTTCCCGATCCAGCGGATGGAAAAATTGTCCAGCGGCATGCCTTCCGGCGCTCCGTATTTCCAGTCATATTCAATGCGGTTTTCTTTTTTCACATATTTTGGCTTTCCTGATAAATCAGTATTATCAAAATATTCGGCCTTGATATCGCCGACAAAATATTTTTCATCAATGGCCGGATAAGCGAAGTATTTCATTTCCACGCCTTTTTCGTAATGGACTTCAGCATCAGGCAGCAAATTTTTCACCCCTTCCACCATAGTCACTTCATGACGGCCATAGCCACCGTAATGACCCACCATCAGCCAGTCGGCCAATGGACCAACCACAGCCACATCATTGACATCATTGACATCCTTGGAGAGAGGCAATACATTGTTATCATTTTTCAGCAGTACCAGGGATTTTTGACAGATTTCCAGGGATTTTTGACGATGTTCCGGCGTGTTGTTTAACCTCCTGGCTTTAGAGGCATCGACGTAGGGATTTTCAAAAATACCGGCTTCGAATTTCTGACGCAAATGCCGTTTTACCGCATCATCAATCCGTGATTCTTTTACCAATCCTTTTTCCACCGCATCTTTAAGTGGCTCCCCAAAAAACCAGCCCGGAGAAGCTTTATCACAGCCATTGTTGACCATGTCGACAGCTAATTCTTCCGGTGTTTCATGAATGTACCCATCATCATAAATGAATTGCGCGGAACCACCATCAGACCGAATAAAGCCATCGAAATTCCATTCGCCTTTGATAATATCATTCATTAGCCAGCCATTGGTGGCACAGGGAATCGCATCAAAAGTATTATACGCCATCATCACCGACGATGCGCCATCTTCAAAACATTTCTTAAAGGCTGGAAAATAGTATTCCCGCATGATCCGTTCGGTGAAATAGGTAGCGCCGCCAAACTGTCCGTCCAATCCCATATTAGCAACGAAATGTTTGATATCCGTTTGAACACCCATGGATTCAAGACTTTTGACATAAGCAGATCCCATCAAACCGATGAGATAGGGATCTTCACCATAGGTTTCATTGGCCCGTCCCCAGCGGGGATCACGGGTAAGATTCAGCACCGGCGACAAGACCTCGCTGACACCGCGGGATTTCATTTCCACACCCAACACTTCCGCCACAGTAGCAACACAATTGGGATCAAAGGTCGCTGCCTGGGCAATAGGCTGCGGAAAACTGGTAGAGCCGTTTCCCATCAGTGCAAAAATGCCCTCTACTGACCGAAAAGCCGGTATTGCCAATCGCGTCTGTTCCATCTGCTTCTTTTGACGGGTATTATATTCTATTGCCGCTTCTTCCGGTGATAAATGCATTGTCATAAATCCAAAAGAACCGGTTCCCAATTCTTCGCCAATCTTCGGATGATCCTTGAAATGGCCACCCATCTGAATCAATTTTTCTTCCAATGTCATGTGACTGACCAGATCAATGACACGCTCTTCAATGGAATAATCGGAATTTTTGTATATGGCATTTTCTAATGCCGGATCATTTTTATTTTCACCGCATGAAAGCAGTAACATTACCGATAATAAGATCATATAGATTTTTTTCATAATTTTCCTCTCTCAGTTATAATAGGGTGCCGGTTTATCGGCATCAATTTTTGTATAATTGCCGTCATAGCTTTTGCCATTGACCTTAACATTTTCCAGAATCAGGTTTTCTACATTCATATATTGGAAAGGTGTTTGCGCAGCATTCTCTATGGTAATGTTTTTCAGATAAACTAAGAACTGGCACCAAATAGGGTGCTGCTAAT
>CAYTLS010000331.1:0-3929 GCA_964438745.1 uncultured bacterium | reverse complement strand
CACCACTATCCGGAAGGCATTTATGATGCGGTATTCGGATTGCCGGAACTCTTTGCTGATAAAGTCAAAACCGCAAATCTTATTGCAAATCCGGGTTGTTTTCCCACCGGATCAATTTTAGCTATCGCGCCATTAGCGAAGAATGAATTAATAGCTGACGAGCCGGTAATCGTAGATTCCAAAACCGGTGTGACCGGTGCGGGAATTAAAGCAAAAGCGGTCAATCTTTACTCCAATGTCAATGACAATTTCAAAGCCTATAAACTGAAACATCATCGCCACACCATTGAAATTCAGACAGTTCTCAATGATTTCTCAGGAGATGACACAACGATTCAATTTACGCCCCATTTGTTGCCGGTTGACCGAGGCATTTTATCAACCATTTATGTAAAACCCAACAAGGTTGTGATTGATTCTGAACTACAGCACCTGTATAGAGATTTTTATAAAGACAAGCCTTTTGTGCGAATTCGCAAACAAGCGCCTTCGATCAAAGATGTGCGTGGCACTAATTTTTGTGATCTTTATGTAACCTATGACGAGCGCACCAACCGCATTATCATCATCAGCGTAATTGATAATCTGGTCAAAGGTGCGGCCGGTCAAGCAGTGCAAAACATGAACCTGATGCTTGGTTTTAAAGAAGCCGAAGGATTAAACCAAATACCTCTGAACCCATAAAATAAAAGGAAAAATATTTTGATTAAAAACATGACCAATGTCCGCGGAATTAAATGCTGGGGCGCCCATACTGGGGTCAAATCCCTGCGTCGCGACCTGGCGATTATTTACTCGGAAGTGCCGGCCAGTGCTGGCGCGGTATTCACCCAAAACAAACTGGCCGCCGCCCCGATAGAATTATCCAGAAAACATATTCAGGACGGCAAGGCACAGGCCATTGTCATTAATGCCGGCAATGCTAATGCCGCCACCGGAGAACAGGGCCGTAAAGGCGCCGAAGCCATGGCCAAAACCCTTGGGGAGAGTTTAAATATACCAAAGGAAATGGTACTCGTCTCATCCACCGGTCTGATCGGTGAACCCTTTCCCACAGAAGATATTGTCAAGGGCATTAAGGAAAACGCCCCCAAGCTGACCAGTAAATCCAGTGCCGGCTCTTTTGCCGCCAACGCTATTCTCACCACCGACACTTACCCGAAAGAAGGCTTTGTAGAATTTGAAGTGGATGGTCACGAAGTAAATATGGGCGGAATTGCTAAAGGCTCGGGAATGATCCATCCTAATATGGCAACCATGCTGGCTTTTATCGTCACCGACGTCGCTATTGAACCTGAACTCCTACAGAAATCTGTCAAAAAAGCCACTGATAAATCCTTTAATATGATCACTGTGGATGGTGACACTTCCACTAATGACATGGTGGGTGTACTGGCCAATGGATTAGCGGAGAATGAAACGCTGACCTCAGAAGAGTCCACCGGTTATGACGAATTTCAGAAAAACCTGGAAGATATGATGATCCATCTGGCAGCAATGATTGTTTCCGATGGCGAAGGCGCATCAAAATTCATTCAGTACGAAGTGGTCAATGCTCCCGATGAACAATATGCCAGAACACTGATCCGGGAAATTTCTGATTCCACCCTGGTTAAAACGGCCATGTATGGCCGTGATCCGAACTGGGGGCGAATTGTAGCTGCTGCCGGAAATGCCGGCGTCCCTTTTAATTATGAAGAGGTTGATCTTTATCTCGGCGATGATAAAAGGTTCATCAAAGTATTGGAGCAAGGTGTTCCCCAAAAATTTGACCGTAATTTTATGAAAAAACTACTGCGTGAATCCCATATTCATATTAAAATGGATATGAATAATGGCGATGCCGAGGCAAAAGGGTGGGGGTCGGACCTGACCACTGATTATGTGGTTTTTAATTCTGTTTATACGACGTAAAAACAGAGTAACCTCGCGAATACCCGCCTGCCAATTGTGCAGGGTTGGAAAACCGAAAAAACTGGTTACCAAATCAAATTTGGGAACCAGTTTTTTCAACTCCACCTATTTTCCATTGCAATTCGCCCAAATAATTCATTAGCTTAATCCCATGAAGAATCTAAAAGGAAGTTTTGGTACTGCTCGAATTTTCACCGATAAGGTGGATGATACAACCATCTCACAAGTCAAGGAACTGCTGGATCAGGACTGGACAAAAGACCTGAAAATCCGGATCATGCCAGATTGCCACGCCGGCAAGGGCTGTACGATCGGCACGACGATGACCATTGAGGATAAGATCGTTCCCAATCTGGTGGGTGTTGATATTGGCTGCGGTATGGCCATGGCAAAGTTGGGAAAAACAAATATTAACTTTGAACAGTTGGATGATTTCATTCATCATAATATACCGGCCGGTTTTAATATCCATGCTTCAAGAAAATCCTTTGACCGGCTCTATGATCTCCATTGCCTGGAAAAGATCAATCAGGATCGCGCCCTGAAAAGTGTCGGGACTCTAGGGGGCGGCAATCATTTCATCGAAGTAAATAAGGACGATGATGATCAACTCTACCTGGTGGTTCATTCCGGCAGCCGGAATCCGGGCAAACAAATCGCTGATCATTATCAAAAACTCGCCTTCAATCTTCTGAAAAAATCCGGTAAAATTAAACGAGACCTCGCCTATCTGCAGAATAAAGACTTTGATAATTACCTCGATGATATGGCAATCGCCCAGCAATACGCTTCCACGAACCGGTTTACAATGTTAAACACCCTGCTCAGAAATTTTCTGCAAATTGACCCTGATTCCGTTTCAATTTCCGAAACCATTCATAATTATATTGACATGAACACTATGATTCTCAGGAAAGGTGCTATCTCTGCACAAAAAGGTGAGGAGGTTTTGATTCCCATGAATATGCGGGACGGCTCCCTGATCTGTGTTGGCAAAGGTAATCGTGACTGGAATTATTCCGCCCCCCACGGCGCCGGCCGGATCATGAGCCGCAGACAGGCAAAGAAACGCTTAAACTTAAAAGAGTTTAAAGAATCAATGTCAGGCGTTTATACCACATCTGTCCGCAAGTCTACACTCGATGAAGCGCCAATGGTCTATAAATCCATGGATGAAATTCTGGAATACATTGAACCGGCTGTTACTGTCAAGAAGATCATTAAGCCGTTATATAATTTTAAAGGATAAATCTAACCTACATTATTCATAAAAATATGAACAATGTCCGCTTCGCGCCGATACGTTTCCTGCGGAAACTATCGGGATTAACCTGAATATCATTCTATGAATTTTCCAAATTAGTTTTTTAATATGTCTTTGGTAAACTGTTAATTTTATTTGTTTTGATCAAAGAATTTGAAAGTTCATGAATAATTCAGGCTAAAATAACATCATATTTCATTATGGTAGATAAATAAATAACCACAAATAGTGTTCACCAATTAATTTTTGTTAGATTTCAGGAGATTTTTTTACTGCTCTTTTTTAGGATTCTGTTTCTCCTTCAGAGAATTTTTATACTCAGAAAAAAAACCTCCGAGGTCTCAAAGACCTGGGAGGTTTGTATTAATTTATTTATAAGCCTGAATTACTTCATAAACACGCATTTCTTAACTCTATTAACCACACCGGCTTCCAACTTATAAAAGTAGATGCCTGTACTGTGACTCCCGGCATTCCATTCTACCCGGTGGTGTCCGGCCGGTTTGTTTCCCTGCTCAATAACATCAACCAGATTCCCCATAGCATCATAGATTGACACCTTTACAATTTCCTGTTTGGGAAGGGTATAGCTGATTGTAGTCGTTGGGTTAAAGGGATTTGGATAGTTTTGATTCAACTGATAGTTCACCGGTAATTGTTTGGGGTCCTCAGTACCGGTGATCCCTTTACTGGTTGAATATTTAATTATTGTACCCAATGTCTCATTAATATTATTGGATACAAAATATCC
>CAYTLS010000330.1:0-3938 GCA_964438745.1 uncultured bacterium | reverse complement strand
ATGGAGAGGTCTTGCTGGCTGATGAAATCTCACCCGATACCTGTCGGTTCTGGGACAAGAAAACAAAGAAAAAATTAGATAAAGACAGATTTCGTTTTGATCTCGGTGGTGTTGAAGAAACCTATGCCGAGATGATGAAACGGATTGGAGGATAATTAAGTCGTGTTTGCTAAAGAAGGTTTTAAGTTTTTAATCCCTTTGGTTATTTGGGTCGTTCTGATAATTATCATAACGCTGATATTTCCTGTTGTTCCTATGATTTATCTGGCGGTATTGAGCAGTCTGTTATTGTTTTTTGTTTTATGGTTTTTCCGGGATCCGGAGCGAACCCCACATCCGGACATCGATAAAATTGTCTCACCCGCCGATGGACGTATTGTCGCTTATGATGAAATACATGATAAATATGTCGGTAATGCAAAGGTGTTGTCCATTTTTATGTCGGTTTTTGATGTTCATGTCAACAGAATGCCGGCTGACGGTGAAATCGTTGATGAAAAATATTTTGACGGCACATTCATGTCAGCATACAATCCGGCTGCCTCTTTTGAAAATGAACGTCGCAGTCTGTTCATCGATGGTGGCGGCGATCGTCGCTATGTGGTTACCCAGATCGCGGGAATGGTTGCCAGGCGTATAGTCCCCTACCTTTCCAAAGGTGATAAGGGCAAAAAGGGTGACAAACTGGGCATGATCTGCTTTGGCTCAAAAGTGGATATTATTATGCCGGCGGATATTGTTCTGGAAGTAAAACTTAACCAAAAACTGCGAGCCGGAAAAACTGTTTTGGGAACCTTTAAATGAGAAAACCTAAGCGAAAATTTATTCCCAGCATCTTTACAGTATTCAACTTGCTGTTCGGATTCCTGGCCATTGTCAGTATTTATGAGGAAAAATATATATCGGCTTTTTACCTCGTATTACTGGCGGGTATTTTTGATTTTCTTGATGGAAAAATAGCCCGCTGGCTGAACCAGGAATCGGATTTTGGGCTGGAGTTGGATTCTCTGTCGGACATTATCTCTTTCTGCGCGGTTCCTGCGCTGCTGATCAACCGCATTTTCATGACGGAATTGGGATTTATTGGTAATTTGATCAGTTTTTTCCCATTGTTATTCGGCGCTGTGCGGTTAGCCCGGTATAATGTATTGACCAGTGAGACCCCGGCCAAGTATTTCACCGGCATTCCGGTACCTGCTATGGCCCTCACCATTTCATCTTTTATCTGGTTTAATATTGGCCTGAATGGTACCACCGGAAATCCAAAAATTGTACTGCCCTTTGTCATGTTTATCTCATTTTTGATGGTCAGCAACATTAGGTTTGCAAAACCCCGCGGCATTTACCTCGGCAAAGACCTTCGGCGAACCCTATTATCCATATTTTTGATCGCTTGTATGGTCTGTACTTTCATTTTTGGTGGATTATTTTTATTTCCCCTGATGGGATTATATATTATATCATCAATTCTCAACTGGATTGCCGGTTATGAAGACGATGATGCAACAGAATTAATTACAGAGAAATAGAAAGGTATTTTATTTATGTGGAGTGCAAAAATAATTGTCGAATACAAAGAAGGCATTCTTGACCCGGAAGCAAAGGCCATTAAAAGCGCTTTCAACTCCATGGGTCATGATGAAATCAAAGAGATTACTACCGGTCGCTTTTTTCATCTGGATTTTGATGCTTCGGTGAAAAAAGAAGAGGCTGAAGAAAAAGTGCAGGAAGTTTGTCACAAATTACTCTCGAACCCGGTCATTGAGAATTATAAATTTGAACTGGAAGAGGTAAAATAATGAAAAAAGTCGGCATTGTTGTTTTTCCCGGTTCGAATTGTGATTATGATGTCTATCATGTCGTTAAAAAAGTATTAAATCTACATGCAGAATATATCTGGCACAAGGATACTTCAATCAGAGATTATGACGCAATCGTATTGCCCGGCGGCTTTTCCTACGGCGATTACCTGAGAGCAGGCGCTGTTGCCCGTTTTTCACCGGTGATGCAGGAGATCATTCGCCACGCCAGAGCCGGCAAACCTCTGATCGGCATCTGTAATGGATTTCAGGTCTTGCTGGAGGCAGAACTGCTGCCCGGCGCCCTGATTACCAATACCAGTTTGCGGTTTCAATGTGAAGATGTCTATCTGAAAGTCACGAATAATGACACCATCTTTACAAGAGATTATAAAAAAGGGCAGATCATTAAAATGCCGATTGCCCACTATACAGGCAATTATTTTGCCCGGGAGAAAGTTTTCAGGGAATTACAGGATAATGACAGTATTGTATTTCAATATTGTGATGCCAACGGCAAGGTGAACAACGACGCCAATCCCAATGGCTCGGTTCACAATATTGCCGGTATTATGAATAAAGAAAAAAATATACTGGGAATGATGCCTCATCCGGAAAGGGCCTGTGAACCATCACTGGGATCTGACGAAGGGCTGGGTGTATTTACGTCAATTCTTGGAGGATAGAAACATGATCAAAAAAGAGAAAAAAAGATTTTCTTTACTACTGGTCCTGGGAGTCTTAATCATCGGTGCTATGCTGGGCGGTCTGTTTGGTGAATTGATCAAACTCGGCCTGCCGAACGGTGTGGTCAAGGATGTATTTTTACGGTCTGTTTCCCTTTCCTTTGGCCCCCTCCCGATTGACTTACTGGTACTGAACTTTGTTATTGGACTAACAATTAAAATTAATATTATCGCCATCGTGGGCTTTGTAGTTGCTTACTATCTGCTGCGTTACTGGCGATAAAAAAGGAGAACATTATGGGTAGCATAGGTGGCATGGAAGTATTATTGATCTTTTTGGTTGTACTCTTACTATTCGGAGCAAAAAAACTGCCGGAACTGGCCCGCGGGCTCGGCAAAGGCATCAATGAATTCAAAAAAGCAACCAACGATATCAAAGACGAAATCGAAAGTGCAACAGATTTTGACAGTCAGATCAACCATAACAGTCACAACAGTAAAGAAGAAAAGCCGAAAACAAAACCAGAAGACGAAGAGAAAAAAGAAGACTG
This sequence comes from uncultured bacterium, assembly GCA_964438745.1. Lineage (GTDB taxonomy): Bacteria > Fidelibacterota > UBA2242 > UBA2242 > JAFGTP01 > JAFGTP01. The sequence goes on along the minus strand of CAYTLS010000330.1, from coordinate 902 downwards.
ATTTATCAATTGAAACCTGTTAAAACTGATTATTAAATGCCTGACTATCTCAGGCATTTATTTTATGGAATACCATTGTTTAAGCCTGCTGAAAATAGTTGCTTATTTTTTGGGAACATATAAATTTTGACTGTGTAAAAAGCACGAGGTTTTCTGGATAACGTAATAGAGGAATTTTCTGACAATGATATATTTTTCACATTGGTATTTTTTAGTCCTGTTGCTGCTGATTCCTATCCTGATCTATTTTAATAAAAAGAAGGGTGGCAAAGGCGAACAAAGTGTCACTTTTTCATCCCTTGTGCCGATCAAACAACTGGCCGGGAATGATAAGTGGAAAATATCAACGGTGTTTTTCCTGAAAATGGTCGGTATCGCTTTATTGATTCTGGCCCTGGCAAGACCGCAAAAGGTCAATACAGAGCGGGAATTCAGTACTGAAGGTATCGATATTGTCCTGGCCCTGGATATTTCCACGTCCATGCTGGCAGTGGATTTTAAACCGAACCGATTGGAAGCTGCCAAACTGGTGGCGAAACAATTTGTGGAAAATCGCCAGAATGACCGTATCGGGCTGGTGGTGTTTGCCGGCGAAACCTTTTTGCAATGTCCACTGACCATCGACTACAATGTACTGAAAAATTTTATTGACCAGGTCACTGTTGCAGAGCGGGAATTTGACGGAACCGCTGTTGGCATGGCCATCGCTAATTCCGTGAATCGTCTCCGTGACAGCAACGCGAAAAGCAAAGTGATCATTCTCCTGTCAGATGGTAGAAATAATGCCGGTGAACTGGACCCCATGACTGCTGCCGATCTGGCGAAAACCTTTGATATTAAAATCTACACAATTGGCGCCGGTAAAAAGGGCAAAGCCCGCTATCCCGTGCAGGGGTTTGGCG
>CAYTLS010000329.1:0-3943 GCA_964438745.1 uncultured bacterium | reverse complement strand
TTACATCATCAGGATTGTCAACCAGTTTCTTTACAATATACTCTACGAATTCTTGCATAACTATCTCCTTATTGCTAGTTTCTAGAGAACAAAATAATTTATCAAACGCACTTTTTTCATAATGAGAAAATTATCACGAATAAAGCTATTTTAAAAGAATTTTTTATTCTTTTGATTTTTCTTCGCTTTTTTCTTCAGCTTCTTCTGCAGCCGGTTCGTTAGCTTCAGGTTCCACTACCGGTTCATCCACCGTTTCTTCTTCGGCTTGTTTTTTCAATTTTTCATCTTGTTCAATGCGGCTTTTTTCTTCTGTTTCTTTTTTCTTCAGTTCCCACTTCTGTAATTCTATCTGGCGGGTCTTCTCATCCGCCTTGCTTCTTTCCAGGTGATATTCCAAAGCGATGCCGGCATCGCGGAATAAATTATGAACTGTTTTGGAAGGAAGAGCGCCTTTTCTCATCCATTCCAATGCTTTTTCTTTATCAATAGTGACTTCTGCAGGTTCTGATATTGGATTAAAAAAACCGATTTTTTCGATGTAAGAACCTCTGGTTCCTTTACGCGAATCTGTTACAACTATTCTGTACATCGGATTTTTCTTTTTACCTACGCGAAATAATCTGATTTTTACAGCCAAGAATTATCCTCCTTAAATTAGTTAAAAGCCCGATTTGAAAGCAGATGCTAGATTTTTTGGTAATTTCATTTTACCGATCTGCTTGGTCAGCTTTTTTACCTGGTTATATTGTTTTATTAATCTGTTAACATCACTTACGTGTGTTCCGCTTCCGGAAGCAATTCGTTTACGACGACTGCCATTTAAAATTTGCGGCTTGCATCGCTCCTTTTTGGTCATTGAAAGGATTATCGCTTCCATTCTATCTATCTCTTTGGGATCGATGTTTGGTTTTTTGGCGGCGGCTTTGAAAGCGCCCGGCATCATATCCAAAATATTTTCCAATGGTCCCATTTTTTTCATTTGTCGAATCTGTGACAAATAGTCTTCCAGATCGAATTGTTGCTGCATGATCCGTTTTTCCAACCGGGCAGCAGCATCTTCATCCACACTGGTTTGAACTTTTTCGACCAAAGATACTACATCGCCCATTCCCAGAATACGATCGGCCATGCGGTTAGGATGAAATTGTTCAAGATCTTCCAGTTTTTCACCGGTACTAAGATATGCAATTGGTTTGCCGGTGGACTCTACAATAGACAGCGCGGCACCGCCTTTAGTGTCACTGTCCATTTTCGTCAGGACAATGGCGTCGAAGCCAATCCGACTTTGAAATTCCTGCCCTGTATTCACAGCGTCCTGACCAGTCAATCCATCAGCAACAAATAAGATGTTGTTCGGGGAAACGGTTTTTTTGATCATTTCCAACTCTTTCATCATGTCGCTGTCAATATGCAGACGGCCGGCAGTATCGATGATCACATAATCGCGATTGTTTTTGCGGGCATGAGAAATAGCTGCCTTGACACGGCTTTTCACGCGGCGTTTCTCGGTGTAGACCGGAACGTCAATCTGCTTTCCAAGCACCATTAACTGTTCGACAGCCGCTGGCCGGTATACATCGACCGGTACCAACAAGGGTTTCTTTCCCTCTTTTTTAAATTTACGGGCAAGTTTTCCTGACAATGTTGTTTTTCCACAACCCTGCAGTCCAACGAGCATAATAACTGTCGGGGGCATGCTCGCGGTTTTAAGTTTGTAAGGATTTCGTCCCAGTAGATTCTTTAGTTCATCGCTGATGACCTTAACAATCACCTGTCCCGGTTTCAGGCTTTTGGCGACATCTGCCCCAATTGCCTTTTCCTGGACGCGACTGGTAAATTCCTTAACAATTTTATAGTTCACGTCGGCTTCCAATAAAACACGACGGACATTACGCATAGAATCACGGATATTACTCTCCGTGATTTTCCCTTCTCCGCGAAGAGACTTTACAATTTTTCCAAAACCATCCTGTAACTGATCTAACATTTTTCTTTCCAGTAACCAAACTTGAATAAAGCGAGTAAATTTAATTTTTCGTTTAACTTAATGCAAGTCAAAATAAAAATTAAATTTATACTATAAAGAAGAGCTTTCCAAGCAATTTTAACCATCTTTAAAAAGAGCTTTTTGTCGTCGGCAAATCACTGTTAACCCCGGTTTTCCGGGAACTTTTATCAGTTTCTGTGATTGCAATTACTAAGAAGTAATGATAAATTTCAAAATTATAATTTGAAGGATCAGTATGAATAAACACAGACTTTTTTTGGTATGCCTGTTTTTTTTATTATTAACTATAAATACCCGTGCCTATGAGTTCAAAAATATTGAGGAATCCGAAAGTCATCTTCGCTTTAGGATCGTCAATACTTCATCCCCAGAATATGGAAAAGACCCACTGGTGCCGGAAGAAAATTTCCTGCTTATAGAGGATGCGAAATATATGCGTCATAAGGATGTTAACCTTCCCTACTGGTCTTTTAAAATAGCTCTCCCGGATACACAACTCCCCACGATCAGCATTACTAATCTGAAAACCCGAGTCTATGACAATAGTAGAGCCATCATTTTACCAACAGACCAACCGTTATATTCAATCAGCAATACCGGCTATGCCGGTACCATCCCGGTGATGGAATTAAAAGTTTATCCGGTGCTGTCCGGAACCTCTGACAACCAGCTGAATTATATTACGGAAGCCCAGATCAATATATCTTTTGCTTCACCCTCTCCACAAAAGGTACAACAAAAAGGACACGTCAATCCCGCCTTTGTTAACCAGTATTCAGCCACGGCTTTCAGACATGTGCCAACTTCTACCAGACCATTATCAAAGCCCTCTTATCCCAGTGGTAAATGGTATCGAATTACCATCAGTGACCGCCGGGAATATGAATACAATAATGAATCCGGGATCAGCAATATTTATAAAGTTGCCTATGCCGACCTGCAAGAAGCCGGTCTGGAAGAGAGCCAAATCGCCAAAGACCGGATTTTCCTATATTCCAATCCTAGCTTTGGACAATTCATAACCCATGAACCGGATCAGCCGCTTCATGAGATTACCCGCGCATTTTCATCAGGTAATAATGGTTCCTTTGCCGAAAATGACTACATTTATTTTTATGGTAAAACACCCACCGGATTATACCTGAACAATCTGAATGAGGTGGATTTTCTGCGCAATCCCTACAGTTTTGAAAATTACTACTGGGTTCTGGTTGCTGACAACGGCGGCAACCCGAAAGCCATTACCCAAAAAGAACAGAACGACGACACGCCGGATTATTATGCTGAAACAACCGATTTCCTATATCGAAAGGAACAGGAAAATTACAATGTACTGGAATCGGGGAATCATTGGTACTACCAGATTTTCGATGACGTTGGCGGCACAAGCAATCTCTCTTTTTATCTGCCCAATGCTGACCAGGATTATACGGCTGATTTGGAAATGCGCTTCAAATCCGGCACCGATGGATATGAGGATGTACAGTTTTTCGAAGTTAAACTGAACAATAATTTACTTAACAGATTCAGTGTGGGAAAATATAATACACGTACATTAAATTTTATCAATAAGCCAATGACATCAGGCCGAAATACTTTTCGTATTGAATTTTATAAAGGCAGCGGAAAAGGATACCTGGATTATCTCCAATGTAAATATACCATCGAAATGACCGGCATTGATCAAAATTTCACTTTTTACGGCCCAAAGGAAACCGGGAATATTGAGTTCACATTACAAGAAAAATATACGGACAGCCCAATTGTTTTTGATATTTCTGATCCCGGCAATGTAAAACAGGTTAACATTGAGCACAGTAATCCCGAAGTCACTTTTACCGACTATAATCCTGCAAGACGGAATACCTATCTTTTAACCTCAGAAGCAAATTTTTCGGTTCCTGAAGCCGTCACTGAGATAACAACGCCGGATTT
>CAYTLS010000328.1:0-3943 GCA_964438745.1 uncultured bacterium | reverse complement strand
GGTTGCAAATAGCCAGCAATCAGATACATCTTTTGTTCTGAATTTTTTATCCAGTAATGTATATTCGGCATGATCACCCTCTCTATATTCGCCTCTATAAGCCTTTTCATAAGTACCATCAGAGAAAACAAGGACTGCACCAACCCGTGGACTTGGTGTATTTTTGTTCAATTCATCTACAGAATTTTTCATCGTTTTTATAGCTAATTCCATATAAAAACGGGGATCTTTTCTTTTATTTTCTGTTTTTCCTTGCTTTACCATATTGTTTCTGCTTATTAGTTTTTAACGTTTATGACTAAATTAATCCTTATCAAGTTAAGGAATGCCAAATCTAAAAAGCAAGATAAAATGTTTTTGATCATCTATTTTAAAACTCATAAAATTTGTTAAAAAAAGCATTTGAAAAATTTAAAATTTAAATAATTTATATTGACAAATTATAAACGCACTGTTAAGAAATTATTAAGATCTGATAGCATTGTAAAATAAGGGCTTTTGAAATGGAAATATCTGAAATCCTGCAAATGATTTTTGGCGTTTTTGGCGGACTGGGAATTTTCCTCATGGGAATGAAATACATGTCCGATGGCATGCAGGCCGTTGCCGGTGACCGTATGCGAAGTATGATCAGCAAGGTCACGGATAATCGACTAATTGCTTGTGGAACGGGTGCGGGGATTACCGCCTTGATACAATCCAGCTCCGTCACCACAGTCATGGTTGTGGGAATGGTCAATGCCGGGCTGATGAATTTAAAACAAGCGGTTGGCGTGATATTAGGCGCTGATATTGGGACGACTATTACCGCCTGGATCATTTCCCTGCATATATCCGATTACGGATTAGCGATTCTGGGATTTTCCGCACTGGTTTTCCTGTTTGCAAAGAAGCAAAAAGTCCATTATATCGCGATGTTGCTGGTGGGATTGGGCATGGTTTTCTTTGGACTGGAAATAATGAAAGAAAGCCTGATGCCGATTCGCCATTCTCAGCATATACTTGATCTTTTTTCAAAATTTGAGCCCCATTCATATTTCGGTGTGATAAAATGTGTATTGGTGGGCGCTTTGGTCACGGCAATTGTGCAGTCATCGTCGGCAACTGTTGCGATTACCATAACACTGGCCAGAACCGGCGCGATAGGCTATGATACAGCGGTGGCACTGGTGCTGGGCGAAAATATCGGTACAACCATAACCGCCTTTCTGGCATCATTGGGATCATCCAAAAATGCCCGCAAAGCAGCGTTTGCGCATATTAGTATAAAAATAGTTGGTGTGTTTATCATGGTCCCCTTGTTTTTCCTTTATCTGAGATTTTTAACCTGGTTTCTGCAAGATGTCAGTGATATTGCCACCAAAATTGCGGTATCGCATACAGTATTCAATATATTTATCGTGATTTTATTTTTACCCAATGTCGCCCTTATTGTGAAGTTAGTCAATTATCTGGTGCGGGAGAAGAAGCCGGACGAGCAGACTCACCTGACCTATTTTGACATCGGTATGTGCGAAACTCCCACCCTGGCAATTGAACAATCCTTTCAGGCAGTATTAAATATGGCCAATACTGTTCAGGATATGATGACTCAAATTCGCAAGGCCTTTTCCGGTGAAAATGGAAAAAGTTGTGAGGATAATCGTGTTTTTGAGATGGAATTAAAACTGGATTTAATGCAAAAAGAAATTGCCCAGTTCATCAGTAAAATGTTAAAAGGAAGGGTACACCAAAATGTAGCTGATGAAGCTCGAAACCAGTTGCGAATTTCTGATGAATATGAGTCAATAAGTGATTATATCGAAAAAATATTGAAACTAAGATGCCGGCTTCAAAATGAAGGGTTGAATATTTCTGAAAAAGGGGTGCAAGAAGTTTTTCAGTTGCATGATATGATCTTTGAATATTTAACTACGATTTTGGCAGCTGTTGAATCAAATGACATGGAAATATTAAACGATGCCGCTATTTCAGGAAAAAATATTACGCGGGTATTTAAAAATATCAGATCATCTCATTTGTACCGCCTGGAAAAAAATGACGTATCACCGCTGAAAAGTTTGAATTATGTGGATATGCTGAATGCATATCGCAAGATTAAAGACCATGCCTATAATATCGCCGAGGTTTTAGCGGGAGAAAAGTGAGGGTATCAGGCAACTGATGGATGTGTGGTCGCGGTTTGTCCTTGAGGACACCATTTCAAAGGGAACCTGTTCCGAAGACAATCGGGAACCATTTGAAAGGAGTGGAGCTGCCTGGAGTGGCGTGGATTTGTAAAGGGTTGAGTAGTCGTTTTTATTGATCCTGATGGTTAGCAAAATCGAAATATTTTTTATCCTCGTAGAGAATATGATCCGTCAGCCATTGGAATAAAAAACTTTTGAATTTTGCGAATTCATCGTCATCTTTTATGAAATTTGCAGAGATTTCACTCAATTTCGCAACTAACTCGTCATGCAGTTTTTTGTGCTGCTCAAGATTTGGATACCCAATCGTTTCCATATGATCTTCTTCATGGGCAAAGTGGTCTTTGGAGTAGCGAATTAATTTCATGACATAACGGCCGGCATCATTAATATGGGCTTCCTGAATTTCATTGCCCAGTTGAAATAAATATTTATGTTGCCGGTTAATTTCTTGGTCACCCACATTGTATTTTTCTTTCCAAATAAATGAAACGCCCATATATTTTTCTCCTGGAATAAAATTAAAAAATCCTGCTCCGGAAAATGCCGAAGCAGGATAATCTATTATTTTACTTTCATTTCTTCAAGTAAATATCCGGCATCGGAGAATTTGTCGGTGACAAATAATACATAACGAATATCAGCGCTGATCACCCGCTGCATATCCGGTACAATATAATAATCGCCGGTCACACTTTCATAGGTCATATCAAAGACAATTCCTGTGACTTCACCTTTGGCATTCAGTGTTGGTGAGCCGGAATTTCCGCCGGTAACATTGGTTGTATTGAGAAAACAGGCCGGCACACTACCGCGTTTTTTATCTTTGTAGGGACCAAAATCTTTATTCTTTACCAACTCCAGAAACTTGGTTGGGGCATCAAAGGGTTTTACGCCGGTATGTTTTTCAGCCACGCCCTGGATAGTTGTTATCGGTTCATAGTACACGGCATCTTGTGGTGAATAACCTTTAACAGGGCCGTAAGTAAAGCGAATGGTTGAGTTTGCGTCCGGTGCGATTTGATTGTTATTCATTGCCAGCAGACCTTTTTTGTAAACCTTTTTAAGGTCTTTAAGTTGCTGTCCGATTTCACGACTTTTTTCGCGCAGAGTTGCCAGTTCTTTTTCCATTTCAAAAGCGAGAGCGATCATGGGATCTTTTTCCGCTTTTAATTCCACTACCGATTTGGTGAATAATTCCAGCCCGTAATCAGTGTCAGCCAGTTTGGTTTCTGCATAAGCCAACTTTGCCCATGCTTCAACACTGCCGTATTCCTCAATCAAATCGGTTAGAAATTCAGGCAGGTTACCTTTGTTTTCTTTGATATACTTGTTGAGACGCAATACAGCAAATTTCTGATCAACAGTTTTATCGTAACTGCGTTCTGTAAATTGCAGACGCCGTTTGATATTCGGCAGGTTTCTTTCCTGGTAATAATAATCCCGGTCTTCATCGGGTTTTTCACCCTCCAGGGCAATGCGAACCAGCATGTGAGCCTTGGCAATCAAAGCAGAACCGTAATAGGAGCTGGCGAGACTTGTAAGCCCGGATTGGCTATCGCGGAAAGGTTTATATTCTTCTTCCAGATAGGTTTCAATTTTATTAATGATGCCCTTGTATTCTTTTTTGCGGCGACGTTTTTCGTTCACCCATTCCTGAAAAGTTTCATCGGCGGCTCTTTTCTTTTCCATAAGGTTGATTTTTTCAAAGCCTTCCAGTTTGCCACGATAATTTTTAAGTCCATTGTAAAGAC
>CAYTLS010000327.1:0-3949 GCA_964438745.1 uncultured bacterium | reverse complement strand
TACTCGCCGATAAAAGGCAGTCCGCCGGTGAGCATTTCATAAAAAAGGATCCCCGGGACCAGATATCCGAGCGATGGTCAACAGTTCCGCCGGTGGCTTGCTCTGGTGACATATAAGCCACTGTTCCCAGCGTGGACCCGTCAGTCGTCATTGACACGCCGGCCATTTTTGCCAAACCGAAATCCAGGATTTTGACCCCATCATCTTTGGTTATAATAATATTCCCAGGTTTGATATCGCGATGAACAATGCCTTTTTCATGAGCTTTGCGCAGACCCCTGGCTATTTGCAGCGTAATGTCCAGGGCTTCAGAAAAATCCAGTTGCCCTTTTTTGATTCTGTCTTTGAGAGTCTCTCCGTTGTAATATCCCATGGCGATATAAAGAGAACCGTCATCGGTTTCATTGATTTCATAAATCGTGCAGATATTGGGATGGTCCAAAGCGGAAGCGGCTTTGGCTTCCTGAATAAAACGCTCTTCTTTTTCTTTGTCCTGGAGATAACGGGAAGGAAGAAATTTAAGCGCCACGATGCGGTCAAGTTTAGTGTCCCTGGCCTTATAGACAACTCCCATGCCTCCTTCACCAAGTTGTTCTAATATCTTATAATGGGATACAACTTTTCCTATCACGCGCCTTTAACCTTTTTATACGAATTATTTTTCTCTCTTAATAATTAAGAGTGTCATATCGTCGTTCTGAACACCGCCTTTCGAAAATTCCAAAACCTCTGCGATCACCTTATCAATAATGTCACAGCCCGGGAGATTACGATATTTTTTCAGGGCTTCAATCAGACGCCATTCCTCATAATACTTTTCATCATGATCACCGGCCTCGGTAATGCCATCCGAATAAATAGTCAGCATATCACCCGGCACCATTTTTATGGTTTCCTGCTCATAGCAGGCTTTTTCCAGAAATCCCAGCACCGTCCCCCCGATTTCCAGCAATTTAGACGAGCCATCGGGACGCATAAAGATCGGCGGATTATGTCCGGCAATCGAATAGGTCAACTCGTTTGTATCGGAATTCAACACCGAATAAAATAGCGTGGCGAATTTTTCAATCGCGGTACTGTGATAGAGCATGGTATTGGATTTTTCAAGGCATTCGGAACAGGAACCGGTGGCAAAGGACTGGCCGCGCAGAGTCGCCTGCAAATTGGCCATAATGAGGGATGCCGGCACGCCTTTACCGGAAATATCGCCGAGACAGAGCGCCAGTTCATCATCATTGATGGGAATAAAATCATAATAATCACCGCCCACCTCTTTGGCGGAAACGGAAAAACCGGCGACATCATAGCCCTCAACTACCGGTGTTTCCTTGGGCAATAACTGACCCTGGATTTCCCGGGCAATACGCAAATCTTCCTCTATCGCGCGCAGGGTTTGTTCCTGTTTGTACAGTCGCGCGCTTTCGATTACCTGAGCAGATTGCGCGGCAATAATCGATAGAATGCGTTTATCATTATCGGTAAAGCCTTTTCTGTCCTTCTTGTTAAACAAATTGACCAGGCCGATCATGCTTCCTTTAACATTCAGCGGTACACTCAACAGAGATTTGATGGGAAAATCGGCGTCATTCAAAATCTTGAAGCGGGTATCCGAGGAAAAATCATTGACGATAAGTGGTTTTTTATTCTGGAGCATCCAGCCTGACAATTGCACCCCAAAATGATAAGGAATTTGGGACTCCCGGTCATCGATTTTACGAATCATGGTCTGAAAGGGTTTGTCTGTGCTCTGCTCGTCCAGGAGTGTGACAGTTCCCTGCTCCACATTCAGATGTTTAACACATTTATGAACGATGAGGTCGATCACCTGATCCAATTCCCAAACACCACTTATCGCGGTTGCGATTTCATTCAGGATTGAAAGTTCCTGAACGGATTCCCGTAATCGTTTGACCTCTGCTGATTCTTTACGAAAAGGCAATTTACCACTCACTCTCTATATTAAAAATTCATAATCATAAAACCGGGCAATTATTTCCCGCTAAACGGCGGGCTAAACCTCTATTCAGCGGGAAATGACTTCATCCGGCGTCTCTATTATTTAAATGATTCGACAGCTTCATTCACACTGTCGAAGGTTTCAAATACTTCCTGAAGCTTCATTTGATAAAAAAGAGTTTCCAGCTTGCTGGAGGGACGGGCGATTTTCATTTCGCCATCAGCCGCTTTCAAAGAAGTATAGGAGGCCATCATGGAGCCGAGAGCTGTACTCCCAAACCATTTTACCTTACCCAGATCAACGACCACTTTCTTTTTTCCTTCTTCAATCAATTTTTTTACGTAGGGATGAATTTCCATTTTTACATTGATCATATCACCGGATAAAACCAGTATAGTTACATCATCTTGTTGTTTTTCAGTAATTTTCATTCTTTTCTCCTTTTAAAACGTTGCTGTCATTTTTTATATATTTTAATAATATCAGTTTATTCTTCCCTTTATCATGACTATAATTGACATCATCGACCAGGGTCTTGATCATGGGTATGCCCAGCTTCCCATCTTTATATTGCATAAAATCATGTTCTGTATCAAATTCCTCAATTGCTTTGAAATTTATTTTTTTGCCCACATTAACCACTTCCGCGATGATCCGGTCCCGATGTATTGACAAAGTCAGTACGGAACAATTATCAGGACTGTAGAGCAGCCCATTACCAAAAGCCTCACCTACCGCCACTGTAAAAACGTCAGCGTCACTGGCCGGCATGCCGTGCTGCTGAAAAATAAAGTTGATCAGATCCCAGGTTTTTTCCTGGTTACCCAGGTCACCATTAATGGTTATTTTATAAGACATTTCCCACCATACTATTTTTTTCCTGACCTTCCCGGTCCATCAAAAATTAATAAACTGTGGACATAAATTAAAGAGAATAATATGGGCAAATTCTCAATTTTCATAAAAGTACCCGATTATGACTGAAATATTATCCCTGGATCCTTCCTCGAAAGCCATCTCAACTAACTTTTTAACAGTGTCTTCCACCGATTCTTCACGTTCCATGAGCGGCTGAAAATTATTATCATTATCAGCCAGTTTATCAGTCAGCAAGCCATCGGAACAAAGTAGCAGCCGGTCACTATCATGCAATTGAAAAAAGGGCCGGTCATCGGGAAAAATATCCAAATTGTTCGTCTGTGCTGTAATAGAGCGGGTAATAATATGTTTCAGTTGTTCTTTTATTACCGGGTCAATCTCCTGGTCTGGAAATTTTTCCGCATATTCATTGAGGTAGGAATGGTCAATAGTTAGTTGCCGTAACCGGCCGTCGCTGCTCAGGTAGGTGCGGCTGTCACCGATATTTCCCACCACATAATAATTTTTGGTTCCCAGCACCATTGTCAGCGTTGTTCCCATGTTTTTCAATACAGGCGTACCGGTAATCGCTTCACTGATTTTCTTGCTGGCTTTGTCACAGATAGATTTTATGATCCGCTTCATGGCATATTCATCAGGATTTTTCACAAATTCGTGAAAGGCTTTTTTGCATTGGCAAATGGCGATCTTACTGGCGGTTTCACCTCCATAGTTGCCGCCAACACCATCGGCCACCGCCATGATAAAAGAGTCGTTTTCCTGCTCATAAAAAATCTTATCCTGGTTGCTTTCCCGACGGCCTTTGATTGATTTTCCGAATACTTCTATTTTCATTTCATTTACTCTATATTATTTTAATGTAAAGAGCACTTTCCGTCTTCGTCCTTCGGACTGGGCCCGGACAGGCATCCTTCCGTCTTCGTCCTCTGGACTACGCCGGACAGGCATCCTCAGCCTTAACCACCTCATTCTCCGATGACTTTGATTAGATAACGTTTGGGCCGCTTGCCGTCAAATTCGCCATAAAAAATCTGTTCCCAGGGACCAAAGTCAAGTTTTCCCTCAGTAATGGCTACCACAACCTCCCGTCCCATGACCTGGCGTTTCATGTGG
>CAYTLS010000326.1:0-3981 GCA_964438745.1 uncultured bacterium | reverse complement strand
CGCTTAAATTATTTAAGTGATTATTTTTTAGAAATTATTCTCTGGTTCACAAAATTAAAAAGTAATTACTCAAATATGGCTTTTCTCTTATATATAACAATTCCTATTGTCATAATACAAATTATCCTCTATACCATAACTACTCAGGTACTTCACTCCTGTAAAGGATAATTCCTATCATCCTGCTTTTATCAAAAATGGCCGTAAAACAGACAATAGGAATTGTCTGTTACATGAGGCTAGAACATGCCTGAGTAGTTACTCTATAACAAAAATAATCTGAGTAATTACATAAAAAAATAACCCACTATATAATTCGATTAGCATTCATCAATTTTATAAAAATAGCAGAGTAATATATTTTGTCTAATGCTATAATTCTATTAAATTAACTCGAAACTGAGGGAACTAAATATAAGGAAGCCCATTTTATGGAAACCTATGGCTGGATGTCTATATTACCGCCACTGCTGGCAATTCTGTTATCAATAAAAACCCGGCAAGTCTATATATCACTATTTGCCGGCATCTGGACAGGCTGGCTGATTATGTCAGGTTGGAATCCGGTTCTATCCACCGGCAGAGCGATTGATTCTCTGATCAATGTCTTTCAAAGTCCCGGAAACACCCGGGTGATCATATTCAGCGCATTGGTGGGAAGTTTAATCGCACTAACGCAGGCATCAGGCGGTGTCAAAGGATTTGTCAACCTGGTGCTTTCCAAAAAATGGATGAATTCAAAGCTCAGCGTTCAGTTGCTGGCCTGGGTTCTTGGTGTGATTATTTTTATTGAATCCAGCATAAAAATTCTAATTGTGGGAACCACCTGCCGGCCAATCTTTGATAAATTACAAATATCCAGGGAAAAACTAGCCTATATTGCCGATTCAACTTCCGCCGCTGTCTGTATGTTAATCCCGCTCAACGCCTGGGGGGCTCTGATCATCGGCCTGCTCAGCGCACAACAAATTCCAAATCCGACGGAAATATTAATAAAATCCATTGTATTTAATTTTTATGCTATTATTACTGTTATAATGGTATTACTGATCATTGTCACCCGCAAGGATTTTGGCAAAATGAAAAAAGCCGAAGAGCGGGTCAGGGCGGGACAATTGCTGCCCGAAGGCTCGCACCCACTAATGGATGAAAATATTGTGGAAATGAAACCAAAAGAAAATGCTAAACCAAAAGCGGCAAACATGCTCACACCAATCATTGTAATGAGTCTGTTTATGCCTGTTGCACTATATATAACCGGTAATGGTGATATCACCAAAGGCTCCGGGTCAATATCGGTTCTCTGGTCCGTCCTGCTGGCCATTTTGACCGCTGCAATCATGTACAGAGTTCAGAAAATCATGAAACTCAATGAACTTATGGACACGATTATGAAGGGAGCCGGCGGCATGATCTCGCTGGCAATTTTAATGATCCTGGCCTTTTCGCTGGGCAGCACTTGTAAAGTACTGGGAACCGGCGCTTATATTGCCGGTGCACTCTCGGACATTATCAATCCCGGCCTGATTCCCCTGCTGATATTTTTGACCTCCGCTTTTGTGGCTTTTTCCACGGGCACAAGTTTTGGTACTTTTGCCCTGATGATGCCCTTTGCCATCAGTTTTTATACTCATGTGGATATAAGTTTGCCATTGCTGGTCAGCGCCGTATTAGGCGGTGGTGTTTTTGGTGATCACTGTTCCCCGATATCCGATACAACAATTGTCAGTTCAATGGCCTCAGCTTGTGATCACATCGATCATGTCAATACCCAGCTACCCTATGCTCTGTTTGCCGCTACGATAGCCTCGCTGTTTTACTTATTGGTCGGTTTTATTATATAAGGAAAAAAATTTAACAAAATATAAACATCTTAAAAATCAATAGGATAATTAAACGACAATTTTGTACCAAATTTAAAAATAAAAAAATAAGTTGTAGATAAAACAAATAAAAACAATAAATTAAGCAATGACAATTTTGTAGTTTGTTAAGATGTCTAACTTATTTATTGAAATTAAAATAAAAAGAAGTTATCTTACATTTATGACTGTGTGCGAAGAACAATCAAAGGGAAATATAAAATTTTGAAATCATTATTTATTAAAAAATTGTAATTGCTATTTTTTTAATGAAAACTGATTATTTAATAGAGAATATTTTTATTATTTCTCAGTCATTTGTGAGGTTACGAAATAAACAAACAATATGAGAATTAAATAATTTAAATGAAACACCAGTTTTGTATTAAATTGTTTAGAAGATTCACCATAATGTTTGTTCAGAAAATAAACTAACGTTATTAACAATTGGAACCGTGATTGTGTATCGTTCTATCTAAATCTAATTAGGGGGCATCAATGCGCAAATTTTTAATTTTCTTATTTCTGTGTTGTATATTCACAACTGCCTTTGCAGCTACTGGCGGTAAGATCCGGGGACGGATTACTGACGAAACTACCGGAGAACCTTTAGGAGGTGTCAACGTGGTATTGGTTGGTATGTCCATGGGGTCTGCAACCGATATGGAAGGTCAGTATGTTATTCTTAACGTACCGCCTGACACATATACAATGCGAGTATCAATGATCGGCTATGCCACAGTTACTGTGAAAGATGTGAAAGTATCTGCTGATCTGACCACAACAATCAATGTATCAATGAAACAACAATCGATTGCCGGTGAAACTGTCGTTGTACAGGCGACGAGAAAAATGCTCAAGCACGATGAATTTGCTTCCAGACATACTGTTTCGGAGGAAGAGATCGCACTGCAGCCAATCGATGATTTTCGGGATATTGCCCGCAATCAGGCCGGTGTAGTCGGTTCTCACTTTCGTGGTGGCAGAACGGGTGAAGTGACCATTTTTATCGATGGTATGGAAGTAAAAGACCCGGCCGGAACCTATTCCGGGGATATGGGTGGTTTTACCGCCGATATTCCGGAAGACGCGATCCAGGAGATGAATGTCACACTTGGAGGCTTCGGTGCCGAGTACGGCAATGTTCAGTCCGGTGTGATAAGCCTGACAACCCGTGACGGAAGTACAGATGAGTATCACGGCAGTCTAAAATTTTCAACAACAAATTTCAGTGAAGGCGTCAATGATATGCTGATGGGTGAAAGAGACAAGTGGTTTGATACCCATTACCAGCATAAACTGGAAAATATTTATAAATTCAGTTTAAACGGGCCTTGTCCAATACCGAAATATCTGTTTGGCAGCGACAATGTCAGTTTTTCATTGGCCGGAGAAATTACCGACAAAAATCAGGGATACTTCCTGAACCAGGAATCCTTCAACCAATCTTACCAGGGAAAAATCACCGGCCGTTTGACTGATAATATGAAACTGGCTGTTGGCGGTCTTTACTCCAAAGGCGACTGGGACCAATTTTATTTTCCCGCTTCAAAATACGGATATGGACCGGAATATACGGCAAATGAATATTACAAAAAGCAGCGTGCCGGCAGTGACACCCTTTTTCATTATGTATATGTAGATGATCCCAGTGATTATGGAAACCGCCAGGGTGAAATTTCCGCACCCGACAAAAACTTTTTTGGTGGTGACACGATGAACGCCATGAAAACCTTTTATGTTGGTTCCATGCAGGATTATCTCTGGGACAGAACCCAAACGTCCAGGAATCTCTATACAATCTTCACCCACTCCCTGAGTTCCAGAACCTATTACCAGTTAAAAATGCAATCCTATTTTACTAATTACCATTATGCTACAAAAGATATTGAAGATCGCGACGGTGATGGGGATACAGATGAGGATCTGCAATGGGATGCAACAAATAATCCTGATGTGGCCAGCCCAATCTATCGTGAACGGGGTGACAACAACTACTGGTGGGTTCGCGGCGATGATCCGGGCTATCGTGATCAAACCTCACTGACCACCTCTATCAAAGCTGACCTGGTCAGCCAGGTAACGCATAACCATCTGGTTAAAACCGGATTGCAATTCA
>CAYTLS010000325.1:0-4010 GCA_964438745.1 uncultured bacterium | reverse complement strand
ATATCCGCCATAGGCACGCATATTGTAATGAAACCCCGGATCGGCTTTTTTCCTTTTCAGATTAACAACTCCTGCCATAGCATCGGCGTCCTGGACGGGGGTTAAGGTTTTCGTAAGTTCAATTCCGCCTAACATTTCAGAGGTCAAAAAACTAAGCCCAACGGCTCGGTTAGAACCAGATCCGGTCATCTTCACGCCATTTACTTTTATATCGGTATACCTGGCATCCAAACCGCGAACAATAACAAAATTACCTTCCCCACCGGATCGCTTCAAAGCAACTCCCGGTAAACGCCCTATCGATTCAGCCGCATTTGCATCAGGCAATTCTTCAATTTTATCTGATGATACGATATTTTTTATCGTTCTGGAAGAAACCTGTTGATTGATGGCACTCATCTGTCCTTTTGCCTGGGCTGTAACCGTAACATTACCAAAAGCAATGGCCTTGGATATTAATTCCACATTCCGGTTCACCATTTCATCATAACCCACCTGAATTTCGACAACACGCCGTTCATATCCGATATAGGTAACAACTAAATTATGGGTTCCTTCCGGAACATTAACAATTTGGTAATTACCATCTACATCAGTAGCTGACCCAAGTGAACTTCCCTCTATGATAATATTAGCTCCGGCTAATTTTTCCCCGGTAGTTTTATCAGTAATTTTTCCTTTTATGGAACTTGCAAATACACCAAGTGGGAAGATAAGAATTACTAAAAACAAAATGGCGATTGGCCATAAATGTTGCTGGTTTGTGTCCTGCTTATAAAATGCCATAACCGACTCCCTTACCCTTTTAAATACTATTTTTTTCTATTATGCGATAGATCTTTTAATTGCCACCTTTGCCTCCCAACAAAGGTCTACCTCTTTTCGCTCTACTCATATACCAAAAGTATTTTGGTATATGCCAATTTTCTATTGGTATATAATAGCCACTGATTTTATAAATGTCAAGAAATATTTTAAATTTTTTTATATTAAGCCTGAAATTAGGTGTTTTCACTCCATGATTCCTCTTTTTTTAAAATTAATACGGGTAAATTTTTCATTAAGAATGGTTAAGGAGTGATGGGACAAAGGAGTATGCCAGGTGGTATACCTGAAATTAATTTTTCTTATTTCTACTGTAAGAAAAGGGAGCGTCGCTGGCTTTAGTTCCCCAGTCTTTATTAGGTCTGTCGCCCATATAAAAAATCATTTTTCCACCCTTGGAAACAGTGTCAAAATCAATATAGCTTTTATTATGTTCTTTTCCATTTAAATCAGCGGATTGAATATAACAATTAGAGATATTGTTATTCTTTGCCGAGATCGTGAATGCGGTACCCCCTTCCAAAAGGAGAGTTACTTTATCAAACAGTGGACTACCAATACCATATTGGTTTATACCAGGCGTTACCGGATAAAATCCCAAAGCACTGAACACATACCAGGCTGATGTCTGGCCATTATCTTCATCGCCACAATAACCATCCGGTGTCGGCGCGTATAATCTTTCTAATATTTCTCTGGCCCTTTGCTGTGTTTTATAAGGAGCGCCGGCGTAATTGTATAGATAGATCATGTGCTGAATCGGCTGGTTGCCATGAGCATAGTTCCCCATGTTTATGATCTGCATTTCGCGAATTTCATGAATCACCTGGCCATAGTAGGAGGCATCAAAATCCGGCGGCATTTCAAACACCGTGTCCAGTTGCTGAATAAACTTCTCCTTGCCACCCATCAGATCGATAAGTCCCTGAATATCATGGAATACTGACCAGGTATAGTGCAAGCTATTACCTTCGGTAAAAGCATCTCCCCATTTTAACGGATTAAAGGGCGATTGAAATTGGCCATTTTTATTTTTCCCTCTCATCAGGTTTACTGACGAGTCAAATACATTTTTATAATACAAGGATTGCTGATAGAATTTTTCCGCGATCGCTTTTTTACCGAGTTTGTCCGCCATTTTTGCAATATTGAAATCTGCAAAGGCATACTCAAGCGTACGGGCAACATTTTCATTGATTCCTACATCATAGGGGACATAGCCCAGTTTATTATAATAGTTAACGCCTTCACGGCCCACGGATGCATGGGGACGTCCGGATTCGATAGTCGCGTTTTTCAACATCGCTTCAAATAAGATTTCAATATTTTCTTCGTCCTTTAAAGCGCCTTTCATATAAGCATCAGCAATATTGATGGCAGAATTGGATCCGATCATGCAATTTCTGTGTCCGGGGCTTGCCCATTCCGGTAACCACCCTGACTCGCGATAGGTATTTGCCAGTCCGGCCATGATTTTTCCGTTCAACTCCGGATACATCAAATTGAAAAAAGGAAAGACAGCGCGAAATGTATCCCAAAAGCCATTGTCGGTAAACATATATCCTGGGAGAATCTCCCCATTATAAGGACTGTAGTGAACCATTTCATTCTTTTCATTGAACTCATAGAACTTTCTTGGAAAAAGAAGGACCCGGTATAAGCAGGAGTAAAAGGTTTTGATATTCTCTATATTATCATCCTGTATTGCAATTCTGCTCAACTCCTTTTCCCATTTTTGTTTTGCCTTTTCTTTGGTTTTGGTAAAGGAATCACTGCCGATTTCACGGGATAGATTGAGTTCAGCTTGTTTCGGCGAAATAAAAGAGGAGGCGACTTTTGCATGGACAACTTCTCCTTTTTGTGTTTTAAAACCAATAATAGCGCCTACATGGTCACCCTCACTGCTCATATTGTTTTTCTGTAGTTTCCAATCATTTTCCCAGGTATGCGTGAGTTCAAAATCCTTATCAAATTTTATAACGAAGTAATTGTGAAAATTGTCCGGCACACCGCCATGATTATTTCGGCAATACCCTATAATTTTTCGTTCTTCAGGAATAATTTTTACCATTGATCCCTGATTGAATCCATCCACCAGAATATAAGCGGTTTCCGATGCCGGAAATGTGAATTTAAAATGTGCTGCTCTTTCTGTGGGTGCCACTTCGGCAACAACATCGTATTCCGCCAAATAAACCTGGTAATAATAAGGCCTGGCTGTTTCGGCTTTATGAGAGAACCAGGAGGCTCTTTCATTTTCTTCAAATTTCAGTTTCCCGGTAACAGCCATCAGAGAAAAAGCAGCATAATCATTGATCCAGGGACTGGGTTGATGCGTCTGTTTTATCCCCCTGATTTTATTATCATTATATTTATAGGTCCAGCCATCTCCCATCGGCGCTGTCATCGGTGTCCAGAAATTCATACCCCAGGGGGTGGCTATCGCCGGATAAGTATTGCCATTGGAGAGCGAAAATTTTGAATCGGTTCCCATTAACGGATTCACATAATCAACAGGTTGTTTCCCGGTCTCAGTCGCGCATGAAGTAATAAATAGAATCCCTGCTATTATAGAAGCATAATAAGGCTTACGTTTTCTCATGAGTTTAATCGTTAATATACTATATCTATGAATAAAGTAGTCTCTGTTTTCCCGGAATATCGCTAATTGACTATATTATCAACACATTATTGTTTATATTACTATTTTTCCACTACACTGATAATCATATTATTGATTTATATACGTTGCATTTAAACCCTGAAATTACCCAAATAATTGATAAATAAACAAGGAAATATGTTTATTAATTTCTCATAAAATCTTAGACGATGACAAAAAAAGTATTCACCGGAATCATAAAAAGAAACAGAAGGTTTGCGAAGAAAGAGTAAAGCGGATATTACTTATGCTGAAATATCATAGTCTGGATGAGTTAGTGCAATTGGTGGTAATATCAAGAAGGACAAAATATAATTATCTCAAAGATATTGAATACATTTACTATTACAACAAGTTTGAATTCAAAATAATAGCCTCTAATAATCAATTCAATTATGAAAAATATTAATCAATTTGTCGGTTGGTTATTAACAATAATACTTGCAATTGTATTATTCCTAGTTTCAAATAGAGGAGCTGAACCAGTATATAAAATTCAGGCGGAACAAACAATTATTTATGA
>CAYTLS010000324.1:0-4011 GCA_964438745.1 uncultured bacterium | reverse complement strand
ATTGTGCTGAACTGTCAGCTCGTCCCGACCTATGGCCTGCAGCTGTGCGCGACGCTCAGAGATTTTCGGGATCGGTTTTCAGATACTCCCGCAACAGAACTGTTGCGTACGATCCCCGCGGCAGTTTGAACGAAAGTGTCAGCGGCTTTCTGGGTATCGTCAACACGAATTTCGAATCCGTCACCCATGATCAATCCTGTATCGCCAACCTCACCACCGGATTCAGCATAAAAAACAGTTTGGTCAAAAACAATATTGATTTGATTGTCAGCAAAAAAATATTTTCGTACCGTCGCCTTACACTGATGGCTCGTATAGCCGATAAATGCAGAATCATCACCTTCACTAACAGTAATCCACTTATTAGCGATATCGCTCATATCTGTGGCAAAGGAACGGCTGGCGCGGGCCTGTTCTTTTTGTTTTTGTATTTCTTTTTCAAAATTGTCCGTATCGACTTTCAAGCCCTTTTCTTCGGCAATCAATACAGTCAGATCCAATGGAAATCCATAGGTATCATAGAGTAGAAACGCATCTTCACCGGAAATTTGTTTATTGATTCTTGTATCATCCTTGCTACATATCTTTTCAAAAACAGCCAGCCCGCGTTCCAAAGTCTCGCCGAAAGATTCTTCCTCCGACAGAATGACTTTTTGAACATGCTCCCGCCGTTCTTTTATTGCCGGAAATATATCACTGTAAATATCAATCACAGCATCAATCAATTTATACATAAAAGGGTTATGCAGATCCAGCATTTTCCCAAATCTCGCAGCACGTCTCAGCAGTCGCCGTATCACATACCCGCGACCTTCATTGCTGGGCAGACCCCCATCGACAACAGAAAAAGCAATCATTTTAATATGGTCGGCAATGACCCGGTGAGGTGTGCCGGTTTCTTCACTATATTTTTTCCCGGATAATTTTTCAATTTCTTTGATAATCGGTTGAAAAAGATCGGTATCATAATTAGAAAATTTATTCTGCATCACCGCCACGATTCGTTCCAGTCCGGCGCCGGTATCCACATGTTTTTTAGGCAAGGGATGTAATTGACCGGAATTATCACGATTATACTGGATAAACACCAGGTTCCAGAGTTCGATGCAATCAGGGTGATCCGCATTCACCAACTCAGCGCTTTGATTGGAGAGATCGTCTCCTTTATAGTAATGAATTTCTGAGCAGGGACCACAGGGGCCGGTATCCCCCATTTCCCAAAAATTATCTTTATTGCCAAAGCGCAGAATACGATTATCATCAATATCCGTTACTTCTTTCCACAATTTAGCCGCCTCATCGTCATCTTTGTAAACAGTTGCCCAAAGCCGGTCTTTTTCCAGGCCCCAAACCTCAGTAAAGAGTTTCCAACTATATTCAATCGCTTCTTTTTTGTAATAATCACCAAAGGACCAGTTGCCCAGCATTTCAAAAAAAGTGTGGTGATAGGTGTCGCGTCCCACCTCTTCCAGGTCATTGTGTTTACCGCTGACCCGAATACATTTCTGGGAATCGGCGACTCGCGGGTATTCCGGTTCTTCTTGATTCAGAAAGATCGGTTTGAACTGATTCATGCCGGCATTGATAAATAATAGTGTCGGATCATCCTGTGGGATCACCGGCGCGCTGGGTACAATTTTATGATCGTTTTCTTTGAAAAAATCTATAAATTCCTGTCTGATTTGTTTTGCTGATTTCATACGGACCCTAATTGTTTAATATTTATAATTCCGATAGTTCCAGACCACGGAGGATTGTCTTGGTTACGTGTGGAAAGTTATTATCAATATTGATGTTAATCAAGAGATTTTTTGAAGGGAGGGATTAGTGATTTTAGTGGAAGTAATTTATCAAATATCAATTAGACTTATCATCAATTTCCGACTCATCGATATGATTAAAATGCTTAATATTGTGAGTTACCCGATTTATATTATTGGCAATTGCAATGCCTGCAATTAATATATCCGCATCACTAATAAGATTCCCCCCTGATGTTTCAAGCGAGCATAGATTTAGCCTGCAATCCGAAGCGGTTAATTTTCCATCTCTACCGTATTAGATTAAAAAACAGGCAATCGATGAGTGCCGTGACCTATGTAAATAATATTAATCGTGTTGCCAACTATCTGATAAACGATTCTGTAATTTTGATAAATTACTTCACGCAGATTGTCAATATTATATTCAGGTACTACCCGGCCAATTGCCGGAAATATTTTAATATTTTCTATAATTTGCAAAAAACTATTGCCCATTTTACTGGCATAAAATTCAGAATCCACTGAAATTTATGAAATAATTTGTTCAAGACTGGTTATTCCAAGTTCTGTCCAGATGATTTTTTCTATTTTATCCACTTTGCCAATCGTTTTTTTGCTTCTTTATGAGAAATGGTTTGGCCTTCCTTGACCTGCTTTAATCCCTGATCAATTTTTTGCCTGAAATATATCTCAGCCATTATATCATCATAATCACTATCATCAGGCAGATTATTAATCATTTTTATGACTTCTCTTTTTATCGTATTTTCCATATTCATGTCCTCATTCAATTAATTACTGAATAAACCTATTATCAAAAACCACTTAAATCAGGTGGTTTTTTACTCAGGCATGGCTGCACTGAATGCAACTGTTTTGATAACTTTGTTATTCGCCCTGATCTCTTCTGCAACGGAATTTATAGTCGTTCCGGTGGTGTAAACATCATCGATAATGATGACCGTTTTATTATCTATTTTACCAACGGCCGCAAAAGCATTTTTCATGTTTTCTATGCGCTCTTCCCGGTTCATTTTGGTTTGTGTAGCGGTATTTTTGACACGTCTGACCAATTTTGTGTCCACTTCAATGCCGGTAACCTCCGATATTCCTCTGGCTATTAGCTCTGCCTGGTTGTACCATCTCTCCCGTTTTTTAACCGCATGAAGCGGCACAGGAACCAACACAGAATTTTCAAAATCCGCCAAACTTTTTTCTTTTAGATAATTGCCCATAAAACGGCCGATCTGCACTCCGATTGACCGGCAGTTGGAGTATTTCAGGAGATGCACGATTTTTTGAAATGTTTCATCAAAAAGCCATAAACTATCCAGTCTATCTATAGCGTCTCCCCTGTGCTTTTTGGACAGAATTTCATCCGGCAGCAGGGCAATTTCCAACCAGCATTTTGTACAAATTACCTTCTCGTCGCCAGCCAGTTTTTCATTGCAATTAAAACACAAAGGGGGAAATAGAAGTTCTATTCCCCCTTTAATTACATCTGCAAAATATTGTTTTACTGATCTGAGCAAAACAGCCTTCGATTACTTTAGCATCCGCTGCCAGTCATGGTTTTGCAGTTCATTTCTGGCTGTGCTGTGTACCAGTTCCATATCACCAAACCCTGTTTTATCAAGAAATATAAACTGGACGCCACCTTCCATTTCGTTATAATACCACACTTCATAGGGTTTTGTATTAATCGCGCTGGGATGACGTTCGATTTCACTGGGTTCTCCATATTTGATCAGCACCCGGCCACGATCACTTTTCCATCCCTTGCGAAACCCACTCTGGTAGGTCTGCTCTGCTGTCCTTACTCGCCGGTAAAACAATATTTTTGCTTCGTTGGCTTCTGTATCAGGATTGGGGTCCCTGGATTTCCAGAAGTTCTGGATCAATGTTCTTTTTCCGGTAAGATCCGACTTTTTATACTGCTTTTTTTCCAGATTGGACGCCAGGTAGGTCATAGGCCCCCAAATTTTATCCAGTTCTTCCTCAGACAACTCTTCGATGCCGGCATTATAATCCTCATCAGCCGTCAGATAATCACCTTCACTTTGTTGAATGATATAAAATCTTTTCTGGGAGGAGACTGTTTTTTGCGATTGAATATCGGCTACTTCAACAACCAGGACATATCCGCCGGTACCAATATCACTGACATCCAACCCTTGCTGTACCACCTCCACAGCTGATTCTCCCGGCTTTGGTTTTAATGATTCCTTGAGTGTTTTGACCAACTGGC
>CAYTLS010000323.1:0-4016 GCA_964438745.1 uncultured bacterium | reverse complement strand
TGCCGCATTTTTAGCGATAAAGGCTGTTGGCGGTGGTGGATTTTTTACCGGCGCGTCACAATTTTTGGATAAATTACCCGCCAATCATCTGGACTGGACTGCGATTCTGAGACCGCAAATCGTCTATCTCTGGATCTTCGCTACCCTGCTCAAACAATTTTGCACCACCAATAGTGTGGGCCTCTCCTATCGCTATCTTTGCGCCAAAGATTCTGTCAATGCCCGTAAGGCCGCGCTTCTGGCGTCAATATTATTTTTGATTGGCCCCATCATTTGGTTCATTCCGCCAATGGCAGCAGCGATTCTCTATCCGGATTTATCACAGGTTCCGGAATTAGCCACGCTTGGCAATAAAGTATCTGACGGCGCGTTTGTGGCAGTCTCCTTACGAACCATGCCGATGGGAATGATCGGATTACTGGTAAGCGGTATATTTGCAGCCACAATGTCTTCTATGGACAGCGGCCTCAATAAAAATGCCGGAATTTTTGTCCGCAATTTCTACCGCCCGATCCTCCGCAAAACATCATCAGAAACAGAATTACTTTTCGTTGGAAAGATAACGACTGTTGTCTTTGGCATTTTTGTGATTTTGGCGGCACTTTATATTGAGCAGATTAAAAATTTTGGCCTATTTGACGTGATGCAACTGTTTAGTGCCTTCATCAATATTCCCTATGCGATTCCTTTGATATTGATGTTAATCATCAAACATTCGCCACGATGGAGTGCCTGGAGCACAATTCTCATCGGATTTATGGTTTCCTATTTTGTGAATTATGTTCTTGATCCTGAAATCGTCAGAAATTTAATTGGGATGGACACATCTTTCACAGCCCGTGAAGCCAGGGATTATCTCTTTTTCACCAGTATGATTCTCAATGTATTTATCTGTTCCGGCTGGTTTATCAGCACATCATTAATTTTTGGCAAAAAGAACAAAGCTGATGTATTGAAATCAGAAAATAAATTTTATAAAACCATGACAACACCGGTTATTGCAAATCCGGAAAATTCCCTTGAAAAAGATAAAAATCAACTTAAAACCCTCGGTAATCTATGTTTGGCCTATGGTGGTTTTATCCTGCTGCTTTTCCTGATTCCCAATAATTTTGCCGGTAGAATGTCTTTTATCTTTTGCGGTGGTGTCATAAGTTTAATCGGCCTGTTATTGTACAAAAAATCAAAAAAAATGCAACCCGCAAATTGAAGGACTTTATGGATCAATTGTCAAAAATATTAAACGCTGCTATAATTAGTTTTTTTTGCTTAAGCCTTATCGCCTGCAATAGCCATTGGGAGTCAGAATGGGTAAAAATAAAAGGCAAACAACTCGTATACAAGCAAGATCATCTGGGAAACCACATTCCTGATTTCTCATCCTGTGGATATGAAGCCGGGCAATCAGAAATACCAGACATTCCGGTCGTCAAGACATTAAAACCAGTCACAGGCGATAACTGGCAGCAAATTCAATCAGCGATTAACGATCTGTCGAAAATGCCCATACAAGATAATGGATTTAGGGGTAAAATTTTACTTCATCCCGGCAACTATGACATATCAAAAACCATACGCATCTTCCAAAGCGGAATCGTACTAAGCGGTGAGGACAACAAAGCAGCCCGCACAATATTGACCGCAACTTCATCCAGGAAATATAATCTTATTGAAGTAAAAGGCAGCGGTTCTTTGAAAATTGATGCGAATTCAATAACAAATATTACAAGTGATTACATAGCTGTTGGCGCTAAAGAAATATCAGTTAGTTCGACCAGCAATTTTAAAATCGGTGATCATATCATTCTCAGACGGGACAGTTCCTCAAAATGGATTCATGACATCGGCATGGACCGAATACCGCCTAACCCCGATGGCCGCTATATCGAACAATGGCCCGTAGAAAAATATGTGTTCGATTTCGAGCGCAGAATTGTTGATATAAAAGATAATAAACTATTACTTGACGCGCCGGTTGTCATGGCCATTGAGCAGCAATACAATGGCGGACAAATAATAAAAGTCGCCGAAAATAACCGCCTTCGTCATGTGGGTATTGAAAACCTTACACTGATTTCCGATTACTCAGGCAAAATGGATGAAAATCACGGCTGGACTGCCCTACAGTTGGATTCACTGGAGAATGGCTGGGTGAGAAATGTCACCGCCAAACATTTTGGGTATAGTTGTGTATATCTGGAACGAGGAACACGATTTATCACAGTGGAAAATTGCCAGTCCCTGGCGCCTGTTTCCAAAATTGCCGGCGGTCGCAGATATGCTTTCAAAGTGGCAGGACAGCAAAACCTTGTCAAGGATTGCTATGCTGATTCATCCCGGCATCCCTATCTCACGGATTCACGGGTTATGGGCCCCAATGTATTTTACAATTGCCGGGCAGATAATTGTCTCAATGATACCGGTCCGCATCACCGCTGGGCCATGGGGATTCTGTATGATAATGTTGTGGTGGATTCCTCTATCAATGTTCAGGACCGTAGCAATTTAGGCAGCGGTCACGGTTGGTCAGGGGTCAATCATGTGATATGGAATTGTTCCGGCAGTGATGCCGCGGTGCAAAATCCTCCCGGCGGACAGAACTGGTGTATTGGTTTTCAGGGAGAGCGCAAAAATGGCCGTTTTCCGGGACGACCTTCCGGATACTGGGAAGGCAACAACAAAAAAGGGCTAATCCCAAAATCACTATTTATCGCCCAAAAAGAAGCAGCAAGAAATAGATAAAAAACCATTCAAATAAAATTTAGTTCACTAAAACATTTGAATTAAATAATATAACTACATAACAGGAGTATTTATTATGACAGATTTACAATTGAAATTGAAAAATATGCAACCGAAGCACAAATTTCTGATCGCCGTAGATTCTGATGGCTGTGCCTTTGATACCATGGAAATTAAGCACAAGGAATGTTTCACTCCCAATACAATTAAATACTGGAAATTACAACCAATATCCAAATACGCCAGACAAGCGGCCGATTTCGTCAACCTCTATTCCAAATGGCGCGGCACAAACCGCTTTCCTGCCCTGGTAAAAGTTCTGGATTTACTCGAAGAATGGGATGAAGTGAAGGCCCGAAAGGTCACAATTCCAAAAGCAAAAAATTTGCGGTATTACATCGATACTTACAGTAATTACAGCAATCCATCACTAAAATTGGAAGCCGACAAAACCGGGCATGAGGACCTGAATCAAGCCTTTGCATGGAGCGAAGCGGTGAATGCTACGATCAGCGATATGGTACATGGCGTTCCCCCCTTTCCTTACGTGAAAGCAAGCCTGGAAAAAGTCAGTGAATTTGCTGATATTATCGTTTGTTCCGCAACACCCAATGAAGCCCTGGAACGGGAATGGGCTGAACATGGGCTGGCAGAATATATCTCAGTCATCGGTGGCCAGGAAATGGGCTCCAAGCAGGAGATTTTAGCACTGGTTAAAGATAAATATCCGAAGAATCATATATTGATGGTTGGCGATGCACCCGGAGATAAAAAAGCCGCTCATAGCAATGATATTCTATTCTATCCCATTGTAGCAGGAAAAGAGGCAAACTCCTGGAAAGATTTTCTGGACACTTATTCAGATGTTTTTACCAATAATAAATATACCAAAGATATTGAGGAAAAATTAATCGAAGCCTTTGAAGACAATCTACCGGAAAAACCTCCCTGGAAGTAATCCTTCTTTTTTTTTCATAAATTCATGGAAGAGTGCCAATAACAGCCTTTCATGTAAATTTTAAAACCAAGGTCTTCCCTCCGAGGTTTAACAGACCTCGGGGGTTTAAAAGACCTGAGAGGTTTAACTCATTAAAATATATGTAACTAATCAGGTACCTTGCTCTTGTAAAGGATAATTCCTATTATCCTGTTTTGATGGAATTAAGTGATTAAGCGACAATAGGAATTGTCGCTTACAAGAGAATAGAACAAACCTATTTTTTTAATCCTCCCAGGTTTTAAAAACCTCGCAGGATTTTTCAGTCCTACCGCTT
>CAYTLS010000322.1:0-4017 GCA_964438745.1 uncultured bacterium | reverse complement strand
ACAGAAGATTATTAAAATTCACTTCTCCGCCCAGGTTAATCCGATCCAGTTCCAGGGTATTTTTACTATATTGACTAAAAACAGCCAGAGATGCCGCATTACTTAATTTTCTGGTGTAGGCAACGCCCATATTCATGCTGGTTGGCAATTCAGCCGAAGCCATATCCAGTTTTGTTTTACGGGTTGTCGCATTGGGATTGGCAAAGGGAATGTCAGAATCAAATTCAATTTCCGGGCCGTCAAATGTCATATCCGTCCCGATATTTCTCATGGTAATTCCGAAATCCAAACCAAAATCCGTTCGATATTGAAGGCCAAAATCAAAACCCATTGCACTGGCCGACATATTCCCAATGTTTTCACTGATCACCTTGATATTAGATCCAAAAGATACTTGATTGGTCAGTTTTTTGGAATAGGTTAATCCGGCAGTCAGATAATCAGGACTAATTTCCTGGCCTGTACCCTCAGGTGAATTGATTGTGGTGACTTCGATTTTCCCTATATTTAGGGATTGGATGCTAATACCGATTGTACCCAGACGACCTAAATTTACGCCAGTGGTAATATAGGCGACTTTCATATCAGCAAAATAATCCAGGTAACTGAAACTGGCTTCCGCCTGCTTGATATAGGCCAAACCGGCCGGATTCCAGTAAATCGCTTCTGTGCCATCAACTTTTGCAATATCAGCACATCCCAGTGATACATTTCTGGCGCCCATTGGAATCAATAATTCCGGCGCTGCCGCGGTTCCTAATCGGGTACCACTGGCAAATACAGCCTGTGTGCACAGCATTAATAGCAATAATAAACATATAATTTTAATATCGTTTCTTTTCATAATTTTTACCTCCATAAATACGTTATCAGATAAACTGACCATTAATAGGTATCCATCCGTTCATTTGGAGCAAAGATCGCGAGTTTACCGATTTTTTCGCCAACTTTTGGAATGTCCACATGATAGACATAGATACCGCTGGCCACCGGTAACCCATACTCATTGCTCAAATCCCACTGGGTCAATGTGGTTGTTGGATCATCTTTCTGAATTTTCTTGATCTGATTTCCGGCCAAATCAAAAACTCTGATCGTACATTTCTCAGGCAGGTTTGTGAACTGTACCCAACGCTGAAAAATATTCATTTCGCCGGAATGATAGCCGTAATATGGATTTGGTACAACTTTAATATTGTCAATGTCATCCTTTTTATGTTTTGTAGAATCAGTGGCCGCTTTAGGTGCTTCAAAAGTGTACATATCATTAGGACTGTTGATATTACTCGCATAGATCTGCATTTCCCAGTTGGCTTCCAAATAAGGATGGTCGGCTCTGGCGGCTGGTGCAATGGTATACATTACCGGAGCTGTATCACCCCAGCCGGAAATATCCTTGGACCAATTCAAATAATCTGTATATTCTTCATCATAATCTTCATTGAGTATCCAGATATATTCCGAACCACCATTTTCGGCGAATCCATTTTCCCAGGTCCAACCCATATCCCAGAGTGCATTTGAGCCAACTTCAAGGATACCAAGTTTAAGTCTTCTGGGTGGGCTGGATTCCATATCCCAGGCGCTTAATGGTATATCAGCGAGTTGTTGTGCGTATCCATTACCGGCGTCTTGAGACACACATACAGACCATCTGTCAGGATTTTCCTGTTTACTTTGAGCTGCCATTTCTTCAGCAGTCATATTGGAATCCAGTGTTTCCAGACCAGCCCAACGGAGTTCAACATCGACGTAATCCGTGCCACTGGTCAGTGAAGTACCCCAGAAATCAAAGCCATTACCCAGTCCGCCAAACAGACCGGTCCAGTCTTTTTCCCGTCCGGATATCCAGCGGGTTCCATCAAAATCCCATCCTTGTAAATAGGTTTTCGACATATCGGATCCTTCTCCGTAAGCATCACCAATTTTATTGGCATTGATACCTACCTCAGGACCGGTCACTTTCACAAGCATACCATCAGTAACACGGTACGCTTCATCACCCCGCTGATTGGTTTGCTTAGACAAAACTGGATCGCCGGCGGTTACATCTGTCAAATTCCAGGTATTATCCTCATTGAAATTGACGCGATAAGTGTGGCCGGTTACTTTTGTTTCATCAATAACGATTGGGATCAGCCCGCCATCACCACTCGGACCACTGTCATCAATTAATTCATGTTTAAATTCCAGTGTGTCATTATAGTTTGTATAGGTTCTTAACCCAAGGTGGCTTTGTGGTGTTACAGTAACGATTGTTGCCGCACTTTCAAGTATTTTCGGCGCACCGTATTCACAATAACCTTCTGCTACAATACCAAAATAATACTCTTTGCCATTGACAAGCAGGTCACCGACATTACCAACCGACCCATTGGAGTTCTGTAAAATCCGTATCATTCTCTCTTCGGTGTAGGGTGAAGCATCAGTAGCGTCTTCCACTTCCCAATGATCAATCAGGACAGGATCAGCTCCACTGGCATCCGAATACTGATAAACAGAATAGCCAAGAAAATTATAGGTGGAATCTAAAATGACTTTTTCCATATTATCCATAATTACCGTATCGCCATAGGCTTTAGCAACGATCGGATCTGCTGAAGAATAGAGAGTGCCATCTTCATTGAATTCGGAATTACCGGTCCAGTTCAGGATAATTTCCTGGGATTTTTCGCTAATTTCCACTTCCGGTGATTTAGGATTTTTAGCTAATTTAAAATTAACATCATAAGCCAATTGCGCCAGTCGGTCCACTTCTTTCAACTTTTGGACACTATTTAGATTATCCGTGCCGCGCGCAACAATATAACCGGCGACAATCACCTGAACACCTGGTTCACCAAAATTAGGGATACCATTCATATTCAAATCACGATTGGGATTATTGGCTTCCCAGTAGGTCATATCAAAGGGACCGGTAGTCATAATATACCGTCTGTCATCTTCATTGGAATCATTCCATCCGGTGCCGGTTGTCGGGTCGCCACTGAACATAAAATTTGCTGCTTCAGCATTTGGATTAGTGCCAACACCGCCTTCAGTAATTTTATTGCCGTCCCGCCAAATAGCCCGCATATAATTATAAGCGTCTTGTCCGTTATCAGGATTACCATTTGTCGGATCACTATTATTATTATAATAGACAAAAGATGTCATTTTTAACTTTTTCTTATCTGATAACACGGTACCATTGGGAAGTATAACTTCAGAACCAATTTCATCAACAATCGGTCCCTGAAAAAAGTCAATGCCGGCAGCCGGTGGCGCAGAGCCATAATTCTGATCATCATTGTCAGCATTATAACAATATCCCAACCCTAATACTGTGTCACAACCGACAAAGTCGTCAGTCGCGTCACCGATATCCGGGTCTGTCCAGATCGTAAAATATGAATCCTTCCAATCAGTACCGCTTTTATTGGCAATTGTCCATTTTGTAAACATCATATCACCAAGCGCGTCAGCCCGGTTATAAGCCCAAACATATTGTCTGATCTCCGCGTTTAACTTTTTGGTTTTGAATGTGGTGTGGTTGCCCAGATCGTTCCAGACTGAAAACGCTGAAAAATCCCCAAGCATCAAGGGGTTGCCTTCGTTATCAACAGGCGCTCCCTGTTCCACCGGCCAACTGGACCAATCTCCGACACTTGAGGGCCTTAATACATACCACCTGTAATCGGGGTCATTGGGATTTGCCGGTTCATCCGGAGCATTGATTTCACCGGGTTGAAATTCTGTAGCGTCATGAATCACACCGGCAATTCTTACTTCGCCATCAACACGGGCACCAAGCCACTGACCAGCGCCATACATCGGACTTAATCCGGATCCTTTTGGCCATTCCAGTCCCCAGTTACTTCCCGGAACATCATGAAACCAAATTCCATTATTTCGTAAAAATCCATTTAGCCGGTTGGCATTCATCCAGATGTCACTGGTCAGGGCTGTTTTTGCCAACGGGCCATATTGTTTATTGTTATTTTCTTCCCCTATCAAGAAACTTGATAACAGAAAAAC
>CAYTLS010000321.1:0-4027 GCA_964438745.1 uncultured bacterium | reverse complement strand
ATAGCATGATCTTGCTGTTGCCAAAGCTTGCGCAGGTCCCACTGTGTCCCATAAAACAACCGCTTTGTATTTTTGTAATTTGTATATTTGTCAATACCGGCTGACATTGGGGACAAAGGATGTTTGAAAGAAAACCCGGTAGACTTTTTGAGAATATTATGCCAGGTGTCATAGCCTTCCTCCCGGGCAATATGAGTAGTCATATAATATCCCAGTATGTAATCGTCAGGCGTGTAATCCCTGTAACTGCCAAAGCGTGCTTTTTCGTACTTATAATTTTTCTCGTTCAGCAGGATTGCTCGATAACCTTTTTGAAAAGCTGCTGATCGGCCACGACCCGATTGGGAAAAGAGTGTTTCTGACAGAATCGCGTCACCTTCCATAAACCAACCGGGCACCATCAGATTCATGCTGACAGCACGGCCATAACTACCGAATAAATATCCGAAAAATTTGATCCAGCCTCTGTTCAAAAAGGAATATTGAAAAATATGCCGGTTTTCGTGCAATGCCAATAAGGTGTACCAATCCCCGACATTCAGAGACTTGCCGGTATTGGGTAGGGCATACCATTCCGTGCGCCAGGGAACAGCGGACACATAGCCATTGGAAATGACACTGCGATTGGAAAGGATCAGTGGAATGGGATCATGCCCCGGCTCCAGGTGGAAATCCAGTTTGTCATAGAGAAAATTCATTCGGTTGGCGACACGATTGGCTTCATGGGTTATTTCTTCGGGAAAAATTATTTGATAATGCCGGGTTTTAATTCGTTTCCAGGCAATATCGGAAGGATCCTGGGCGATAAGTAACTTTGAAACCATTATTATTAAAATAAATATTTTTCTCATTCCGGTCCCGTTTATTTGTTTTGAATAAATATGCAAATTTGCAGTTCATTTCACAAGTATAAAATTTTCACTCAATGTAGCTTTTAATATGGAGATTATAAAGCTTGGATAAAAATGAATAAAAATCTAATTTTCCCCTTGTTTTTGAATCATAAGAGGTAAAAAATATGTGGTATTTAATTACAGTTCTGTCAGGGTTGGCTTTTGCCACGGCTGATACTTTCAGCAAGCAGGAATCCAAATATATGACAACCATTCATTTGAGTTGGGTCAGGGAAGCTTACGCGCTGCCCTTTCTGTTGCCAATTCTGCTGTTCATTGAAATACCACAAGTGGATGCGGTTTTCTGGTGGGCGATTTTAGGGTGTATTGTATTGGACCTCATTACCACCATGCTTTACATGAAAGCCATAAAAATTGCGCCCTTGTCCCTGACAATTCCCTATATGGGACTGACCCCGATATTTTCTCTGCTTATCAGTTACCTGTTGTTGGGTGAAACCGTCAGTTGGCTGGGATTGGTGGGCATCGCCCTGATCTCCTTTGGTGCTTATATTTTACAGATTGACCGGGCAAAATACGGACTGTGGGAACCGATTCTGGCGATTTTCAGAAATAAAGGCTCATTGTTTATGCTGATTGTATCCTTTAGTTACGCAATTACAGCCAATCTTGGTAAAATCGCGATTATTCACTCATCTCCTTTATTTATGTGCGTGATCTATTTTAGCGGACTGGCATTGGCGTTTACACCCCTGGTGCCGACTTTGGGAAAAACTTCGATTCCGCATATGTTCAAGCGCAGTTCCGGAAAATTCAAAATTGGACTGGCAATGGCAATCATGGCGGTGGCCCATTTCAGCGCCATCAGCATGATCAATGTAGCCTACATGATATCCATCAAGCGATTGTCACTATTGTTTGCGATTCTTTATGGTTGGTTGGTTTTTAAAGAGGAAAATATTCGTGAGCGATTATTAGGCGGCGCGATTATTATTACGGGCGCGGCGTTTATTGCTTTTGCGTAAACTATTGTTCAAATTAGATTCATTCAGTTAGAAACCTTTTGTCTATTGAGGCATTGAACTATTATATTAATTACCGGTACAGAATTATAGTCGTCATGGTACATATTGCTTAATAGATTTAGAAGTTATCTTTGTAAATTAATAAAAAAAGGGTATTCTATGTTAAAAAAACAGTTTTTTAAAGAAAAAAATTTTGATTTAGAGGGTAAGTTATTTATGCTTTTTAAACGATTTTCATTATTACTGATTATTTCGACACTACTTGTAAACTACTCTGTTGCCGGAGAAAAGATTGATTATGGCCTTTCCATGACGTCAGCGCCTTATGATGCCTATGAAGCCCTTAACTCAGGGTATAAAATGTCTGGAAATTTTCATACAAAGTATGATTTGAATTCACGATTTTTTATTCAGGGAATGGCTGGTTTGGCATACCAATACTTAGACTACGATCCTGGTCGTGAAACTTACTTTGTCCTGGAAAACAACCAAAATAATTCTATCGAATATACTATATTTAAATACACAAATCTGGAAATTCCGATATCAGCAAATTTGAATTATAAATTACTAGATAAACAGAAATTTGAACTGTTTGCAACACTTGGTCTTTCTTATAATTTTGTTATTAAACAAGATAAAAATATTGACTATTCATGGGAATATGATGTTGGCGAACCTACAGAAAGGTATGAGGTTTGGGATGATTATTTTGATTTTGGAAATGAAAGACATTTTTATGCTTTGGATTTAGGATTTGGGATAATTCTTCCGATCAACGATCATGACATTTTAATACAATATCAAAGATCTGGTGAGAACAGATTCTGCAGCAGAGCAAATAAGGTTACGCTGGGATTTTTATTTTAAAGAATATAGTCTAAAAACAACAAAAGCCTTTACAGGATCATTGTAAAGGCTTTTGTATTATACTCAAAAAGGGGTTATCAGAAATTAAACTTGCTGATCCGCTTGCCATAGACGATCTTAATCCCATCAGAATGGGCTTGGTCAACAAAACTGCGATTAGGCTTATGGGCCAGCATAATAAAGGCGTCGGCGTGGAGCAGGTCTTTTGTACTCCGCAGAGATTTTAATTTAAAATAGGAGTTGCGGTTGATGGGATAGGCAAAGCACTGAAACAAGTAGAGGCAGCTGCCCTTAATGCTGCCGATATCGATCTGGTGCTCCAGTCGTTCTCCCTGGGGAAGGGTATCTTTTTTCAATTCAATATTAAGGCGCGCGTCAAAATTGGTGCCTTTATGAATTCTGAGAAAGGTTAGTTCTTTCAACCAGCCTCCCTGGAGAAAATAATCGATCCCTTTATCCATGTCCATTTCGATAGTATTTTGATTTTCATAGGAATTAAATTGAAAAACTATTTTTTCTGTTTCAGGATTAATGGTCACTTTCATTGTGGTTTCATTTCTATCGAGGTCCCAACTTATCTCTTCCGGATTTTGCTGATGATGATTGTATTCATCGCGGACTTTATCAATAAATGGAGAGAGTGTGTAAATATTATTGCCAATATAATAGGAGAGATTACTGCGAATGCCAATCTCCGGGTCAAACCGTAAGCCGGCCTCCATCTCAATGCCCTGGATTTCGAGGTATTCATTGACAGTGAGATCGAAAAAATAATTGGTGGTCTCGCCATTGAGAATATCATAGATACGAGAGTGCTTTACATCGACATAAAATATCTTTTTAGCCACCTTGTAGAAAAAGTTGGTAATGATCAGGGCCTGGACTTTTTTACCCCCCGTTACATTGATCTGAATTTCATAACCCTCGTATTCCTCCTCTATTTTTTTACAGATATTTATGATACCGGGCAAATCATTTTCGGGAATGTTTTTCGTTATAAACCGGGTTGTGCTCTCAGGGTCTACTTTTTTCTGAATATTCTCGAAATGGTAATTGTAATTTTCCGGTATCAGCCAAATCAGGACATCAGGTTCAGAAAGATTATAGGATAAGTAATTTACAACGGGATTTTGGTCTGCTAATGATATTTCTAATACTGGCATAATTGACTCCGAATTTTTTATAAAATTCTATATTGTCTTTAATGTTGTAAAATATATTTAATTTATCAAGACTGTCAAGGATAATAATATTAAATTTTTACTAATTTAGTGAAAA
>CAYTLS010000320.1:0-4049 GCA_964438745.1 uncultured bacterium | reverse complement strand
ACATCATCAAAACCGCTTTATGAAGGTTAATTAGATATAAAAAATTGAAGTAATGTACAGGAGGTTATTTTTGGGTGAGCAGCAAAAAGTATTAAGAGCCGGTAAATATTTGACCTTTAATCTTGGAGTCGAAGAATACGGCATTGAAATTTTGAAAGTTACCGAAATTATTGGGCTGATGAAGATCACCGCCATTCCCAGAACACCGGATTATGTCCGGGGTATTATTAATCTGCGGGGTACAATTCATCCGGTGATCGATTTGCGGACGAAATTTGGTATGGAATCCATTGATGACACCCAGGAAACCTGTATCATTGTGCTGGAAATTAACCGGGGAGATCAGTCTGAACAAATCGGCGTTGTTGTCGACAATGTCAGAGAAGTTCAGGATATTACCGAATCTTTAATAAAAGATTCTCCATCTCTGGGTCATGATGTCGATACCAAATTTATCAAAGGCATGGCTAATATTGATGATAAGGTTATAATATTACTGAATGTTGAAAAAATATTTAGTGAAAAAATTCTGGAAGAACTTAAGGAAACAAGCACCCTCAGTGTCTAAAATAAATAGAGTATATTATTATGTATTAAAAAATATAATTATATTCAATAATAACAATTATTTAGAAAATGATTAAAAGGAGTATGTATGCTAGAAAAAATGACATTGTCAAAAAAAATAACAGGCGGATTTTTTGTGATTTTAGCCTTGTTATTGATTGTTGGTATTGTTGGCTTTTTTGCGTTGCTGAGAGCTAACAATGGATTTACACAGTACCGCGGCTGGGCCACAGACGCAAATCTCGTTGGCCGTGTTCAGGCCAATATTTTGATGGTACGAATGAATGTAAAAGATTATTTGCAAACCAGTAGTCAGAAAGATATTGATGAGTTTGAGGAATATGTAGAATCAACGGACGGATTCCTCGAAAGAGCCGACCGGGAAATACAAAATCCTGATCGCGCCAAACTGGTTGACCAGGTAATTGAAAATTTTAATGAATATAAAGAAAACTGGGATGGCGTTGTTGAAAATATGCAGCGCAGGAATGATCTCGTCACCAATGTACTTGACATGAATGGTCCCATTCTGGAAAATACCCTCAGTGACCTGATGGAAATAGCTGAACAGGATAATGAGACCAAGGTTGGTTTTGAGGCGGCAGTGGCGCAAAAACACCTGCTGCTGGCCAGATTATACATGGCAAAATATCTCGATGTCAATGACCAAAGTCATGTGGACCGGGTGCATGAAGAATTCGGAAAAATGCAGGATCAACTTGATCTGCTGGATTCACAATTACAAAGTACCCGGTACCGGCGTCCCCTTGAAGAAATAATTGAAAAGAAAAGAATATACCTGGATGGATTTGATGGAATGGTGAATGCCATTAATACCAGGAATGACCATGTCAATACCCTTGACCGTTTAGGACCTATTTTCGCCGAAGATATAGAGGAGGTCAAACTCTCTGTGAAAGCCGATCAGGATGAATTAGGGCCAAAACTGCAACGGGCTAATCTGATTTCAGTCATCATCATTGTGCTGGTCGCTCTCCTATCATTAATTACCGGATTGTATGCCTCAAAAGTCATTACCGGGGCCATTACCGGACCGATCAATAAGATTGTTGACATTGCAAAAAATATTGCCAATGTGGACATGACAGCTTTATCAGGAGTTGTCACGAAAGTAGCCGACGGAGATTTGTCGAAAGATTTCAAAATCACATCCGATAAAGTAGATGTAATTGTCGACGATGAAATCGGTCAGTTGAGCAATGCTTTCAACAATATTTTGGACAACTTTGAAACCGTATCGGAATCCGTTGGTGTGTTGAAAACAAATATCAATGACCTGATCGATGAAACAAAAGTATTGTCAGGCGCTGCTGTGGAAGGAAAATTGGATGTACGCGGCGATACCGACAAATTTCAGGGTGAATATCAAAATATTGTCAAAGGTGTCAATGATACACTGGACGCGGTTATCGGGCCATTAAATGTTTCTGCCGAATACATTGACCGGATCAGTAAGGGCGATATTCCTGAAAAGATCACTGATGATTATAATGGTGACTTCAATGAAATCAAAAACAACTTGAATATGTGTATTGATGCTGTCAATGGCCTGGTAGCAGAGTCACGAATGCTGACCAAAGCCGCCACTGAAGGTAAACTGGATGTTCGCGGCGACGCGGATAAATTCCATGGTGATTATCGTGATATTGTTCAGGGTGTCAATAATACCCTTGACGCAGTGATCGGCCCGTTAAATGTCTCGGCCGAATATATTGATCGTATCAGTAAAGGCGATATTCCCGAAAAGATCACTGATGATTATAATGGTGATTTCAATGAGATTAAAAATAATCTGAATATGTGTATTGATGCTGTCAATGGCCTGGTAGCAGAGTCACGAATGCTGACCAAAGCCGCTTTGGAAGGCAAATTAGAGGTTCGCGGCGACGCGGATAAATTCCATGGTGATTATCGTGATATTGTCCAGGGTGTTAATAATACGCTGGATGCGGTAATAGGACCATTAAATGTCTCGGCCGAATATATTGACCGAATCAGTGATGGTAAAATTCCGGAAGCGATTACCGATGAATATAAGGGTGATTTTAATAAAATCAAGAATAATCTCAATAAATTAATTAAAATGATCGGTATTGTCGTAGAGGAAACCGATAAAATAGGTGATAGTATTGAACTGGGAAAACTTGACAGCCGGACAGACACGGAAAAAGCCCAGGGTCGTTGGTCAAGAATTCTAAAATTAATTAACGATACAATCGATGCGTTAGCGAATCCTATGCAGGAAGCGGCTCAGGTAATGGCAAAAATTGCTGACAAAGATGTCACCGCCCGGGTTACCGGTAATTACAAAGGTCAGTTGGAAGAATTTAAAAATGATATCAACCTGGCAGCTATCAACCTGGATGAAGCATTGCAAAATGTTTCTTCTTCCGTTGAACAGGTGGCGTCGGCGGCTGATGAAGTGGCCAAGGGCAGCCAGCAATTGGCGGAAGGCTCCAATGAGCAGGCCAGTTCTATCGAGGAAGTCTCCTCCAGTCTGGAAGAAATGTCTTCCATGACTCAGCAGAACTCTGATAATTCCAACCAGGCAAAAACCCTGGCAGACAGCGCCCATAAAGCCGCGGTTGAAGGCAAAGGAAACATGGATCAAATGTCGGCCGCGATCAACAAAATCAAGGAATCTTCCGACGAAACTTCCAAGATCGTCAAAACCATTGATGATATTGCTTTCCAGACCAACCTGCTGGCTCTGAATGCGGCAGTGGAAGCGGCCCGGGCCGGAGAAGCCGGTAAAGGGTTTGCCGTGGTTGCCGAAGAAGTTCGCAACCTGGCTCAGCGCAGCGCTGAAGCGGCCAAGAATACATCTCAACTGATTGAAGAATCGGTTGAAAATGCTGACAGTGGTGTAAAGATCACCCAGATCGCCGCCAAGGGACTGGAATCCATTGTGGACAGTGTCAAGAAGACCAATGACCTGATTGGTGAAATTGCAGCTGCTTCCAAGGAACAGGCCACTGGTATTGACCAGGTCAGTACAGCGGTTCAGCAGATGAACAAAGTGACCCAGGAAAATGCCTCCAACTCTGAAGAATCAGCCAGCGCGGCTGAGGAAATGAGTTCACAGGCCGCCTCTATGCAATCTCTGGTTGGTGAATTTAAACTGACGAAAGCAAGTGGCAGCGGGCTTGTTGTACCGCACAAGGCACCGGAAGTTTCCAAACGGAAAATGACTCCCGAAATGCCGAAAAAACAATCAAAGATCGTCAAACCTGATGAGGTAATCCCTCTGGATGATGAAGACTTTGATGATTTTTAATCGATAATACAAATAGATAAATAAAAAGGGATGCTGGTCATCCCTTTTTTTTATGATTGCTCTTACTGTCTATATTTTGTCATTGTGCCTGTCCGGCGTAATGTAATGACAACCTTGAGTTAAGGACGTTCTCGATGGTATCAGGTGGGATCAGATCATTTTTAAGTCATGGTTATTATTCTCC
>CAYTLS010000319.1:0-4055 GCA_964438745.1 uncultured bacterium | reverse complement strand
GAGGGTAAACCCAATGCCGGCACTGATGCCAAAAACAATCGATTCGATAAATCCGTATTCATTGATAACCAAAAACAGGGCAACCCCCATAATCGCGCAATTGGTTGTGATCAGGGGCAGAAAAATTCCCAGGGCATCATAGAGCGGCTTACTGATCTTCTTGATAAACATTTCTACTAATTGCACCAGAGAAGCAATGACCAGAATAAAGGATACAATTTGCAAAAATTCCAACCCAAGACCGGTTTCCGGTGAAAGAATGTAATGATTGATCAACCAGGCCACCGATGCCGACAAGGTCATCACAAAAGTTGTCGCCATTCCCAGGCTAAAGGCGGAACCTACTTTTTTAGATACGCCGACAAAGGGACATACACCCAGAAACTGGACGAGCACATAGTTGTTGATAATGGCTGCTGACAAAAATATAATAAATAGATTCATAAAGCTTATCCTTTCTTTGCGTTGATCCAGTTAAACGTACCAATCATCAGGCCCAGCGTAATAAAGGCGCCGGGAGGAAGGATCATCACCAGCCAGGGCTGAAAAACATCAGGCATTACCTGGAATCCGAAAATCATTCCGGAGCCAAACAATTCACGAATAATGCCCAATACGGTCAGGGCTAGTGTAAAGCCAATTCCCATACCAAGAGCATCAATAATAGATCGACCGACATTGTTTTTTGAAGCGAAAGCCTCTTGTCTTCCCAGTATCAGACAGTTAACAACAATCAGCGGAATAAATGCACCGAGGGCTTTGTGCAGGGGAGGTACATAGGCCGCCATAGTTTTGTCGGTAATGGTTACAAAGGTTGCGATCACAATGATAAAAGTTGGAATTCGCACTTCTTTGGGAATGATTTTACGGGTCAGTGAGATAATGGTACTGGAGCAAAACAGTGTAAAGATTACTGCCATGCCCATGGAAAAGCCATTGATCGCAGAGCCTGTTACCGCTAATGTCGGACATAAGCCGAGCAACATGATCAATACCGGGTTTTCAGCCCATAATCCCTTCATAAATTCATTTGATAAAGGAGTTTTGTTTTTAGACATAGTTACCTCGTTTTATCTTATCCTCGATTGAGGAAAATTTCTTTTTTATTTTCCACCGCTCTGTTGATAATATCAACCATGGCTTCAGAGGAAATTGTGGCGCCAGTAATGGCCATGATCTGGCTTTTTTCTTTGCTGGGCTCTTCGTTTTTTAAATAAGTGATCTCCTGGTCTTCAAGATTGAGTCCCGAGAACTGTTTTGTGAACCAGTCCGGATTTTCCTTATTGCTGGGGTCGGTTTCGATTTTTGTACCCAGTCCCGGCGTCTCCATCTGCTCCAGAATTTTAACCGAGTGGATTTGGGTCATTTTCAGGTCCATTCCGACA
The DNA here is from genome assembly GCA_964438745.1 of uncultured bacterium. GTDB lineage: Bacteria > Fidelibacterota > UBA2242 > UBA2242 > JAFGTP01 > JAFGTP01. The sequence goes on along the minus strand of CAYTLS010000319.1, from coordinate 2,670 downwards.
AGAATGCGTAACTTGCTTTGAAAGCCGTTACCAACAGCTAAAAAGGCCACATTTTTGGGGTCGCCTGCGGCATCTTTGCCAATATAAAAATCAACGCCGTCGATCACTTTTTTATCATAAGATTCGATTCCGGGTAAAACAGTAGAAATCGCATTTCTCAGCACCTCGGCAGCGTGCGCCTCAATTTTTGGTTGCGTAAAAGCGCTCAGGAAAGATAAAATCACACCGGACAAAAGGGCGGTACAGGTTAAGACAATAATCAAACTTGCTGATTTCTTCATTTGCTCACCTCCCCGAATACTTTTGGTTTTGTGTACCGATTAATAAGCGGTGTAACCCCGTTCATTAATAGAATTGCATACATGACACCTTCCGGTAAGCCACCAAAAAGACGAATAATGATTACGAAAAAACCACATCCGATACCAAAAATCCAATTTCCTAAAGGCGTTTCTGGTGAGGTCACCATATCCGTGGCCATAAAAAAGGCGCCGATCATTAAACCGCCGGCAAAGAGATGAAAGACCGGATCGGGATAGGTAACCGGGTCTATCAGCCAGAACAAGCCGCCTAATACAAAGACAGTCCCCAAAAAACTGGTCGGTATACGCCAGTCCGCCCAGTTTTTCCAGATCAGGAAAAGACCGCCGACAATAATAGCTATAGAAGAAGTTTCCCCCAGACATCCGCCGACATTGCCCATGATCAGACCATTGAAATAATCGGAAAAGCTGTGAATGACGCCTTCACCGAATTTAAATCCTCCCAGGGGAGTAGCAAAGGTTTTAGCATCCATCGTCATCTGGTTTGTCTGTACCCAGGTTGTCATTTTCACCGGAAAAGAGGCTTGCAAAAATGCGCGGCCGAGCAAAGCGGGATTAAAAATATTATTGCCCAGACCCCCAAAGATTTCCTTTCCGATAGCAATGGCAAAAACAGATCCCAGTACCACATATCCGAGATGTAAACCGGGGGGCAGGGTCATGGCCAATAGAAGACCGGTAACAACACCACTGCCTTCATTAATTTCTTTATTTCGTAGTTTCTTTAATAAAAATTCCGTTGCAAGACAAGCAGCGATTGCAGTCAGCATAACCAGCAACGACTGCAATCCAAAGTAATAAACAGAGAAAGCTACAGCGGGCAAAAGGGCGATGACAACACCGCGCATGATCTTTTTGACATCATCATCAGCTTTTAAATGCGGTGATGAGGAAAGGATCAGTTTTTCGCTCCCTGTTTCCTTTGTTTTATTTTTTTCACTCATAGTCAAACTCTTTATTTTTTCTGTTCATTGATTTTCATTTTGCCGATGCGAATGCGTTGAACCAGCGGAATATTGGAAGGGCACTCAAAAGCACAACAACCACATTCGATGCAGTTCATGATCCCCAGCTCATCAGCCATATCATATTTACCGGCGTCGACAGCGCGGGCAATACGGGTCGGTGTCAGAAGCATAGGGCAGGCATTGACACAACGGCCGCAACTGATGCAGGTATATTCTTCATTATGAGGTACGGATTGGGTTCGCAGGCAAAGAATACCGCTGGTGGCTTTGATCACAGGCACAGTCAGCGAATACTGAGCCACGCCCATCATTGGACCGCCCATGATCACTTTTTTTGTATCCGGCTCCAATCCACCACAGAATTCGATCAGCTTGGCGAAAGGTGTACCGATCCTTACCATCAGATTTTTGGGCGCTTTGACAGCATCACCGGTAACAGTAACAACCCGTTCATAAAGTGGTTTCTTTTCCAGAAGCGCTTCTGTAACGGCAATAGCGGTACCGACATTGTTAACCACACAACCAACATCCATTGGCAGTCCACCGGCGGGAACAGTCCGGTTGCAAACCGCTTTGATCAGCATCTTTTCAGCGCCCTGAGGATATTTTACTTTAACCGGTGTAACCCTGATATTCGATAGCTTTTCAGTCGCATTCTCCATTATTTCAATGGCGTCAGGCTTGTTCTCTTCAATTCCAATAAAGGCCTCTTGTGCATTCAGAATTTTCATGAGAATCTGCATACCGGTTATCATTTTATCCGTTTGCTCAATCATCATGCGATGATCAGCCGTCAGATAAGGTTCACATTCACATCCATTTATAATGAAAGTGTCAATAGTTTTGTCTTTTGGTGGGCTGACTTTAACATTTGTGGGAAATGCCGCGCCACCCATGCCGACAATGCCGGCCTTTGCTATGATCGCGCGCAATTCGTCAGTGTCCATTTCCTCCCAGGACTGTTTACTGTCGTGTATGTCAGCAAATTCTTCATCTCCCTCTGCGACGATATGAATCATTTTACCTTTTGATCCGTTAGGGTGGGGAAAATCTCCGATCTTTTTGACTTTACCGGTAATTGAGGAATGAATATTACTGGAAACAAAACCGGTTGATTCTGCGATCAACTGGCCGGTTTTCACTTCATCTCCTCTTTTTACCACCGGTTTACATGGGGCACCGATGTGCTGATTTAAAGGAATAAACACTTCATCGGGAACCGGGAGTTTTTCCAGTTCCTTGGTTTCTGCTAATTCCTTAAATTCGGCAGGATGCGAGCCATGTTTAAAGCTTGATAATTTCATTAAACTTGCTCCTTCAACCATTTATTATTCTTCACCAATAAAAGCAGTGAAATTTAGTCGAAAGGGACAAGAAGA
>CAYTLS010000318.1:0-4075 GCA_964438745.1 uncultured bacterium | reverse complement strand
TGGTTGTGCAGGGTACGAATTATGGTAGTGCTTCTGATCTGAATGGCTATTACAGTATATTAAACTTACAACCGGGTAATTATGATCTGGTTGCCTCTTCCATCGGTTACCAGCAAGTCAAAGTGACTGATGTTAAGGTTTCCATCGATCTGACAGCCACTGTTGATATTGCAATGACGCCGGCGACCCTAGCAATGGAAGATATCGTTGTTGTGGGACACAAGCCTCTGGTCAAAAAAGATATGACGGCTTCTACTTCAGTTATTAAGTCGGAAGACATTGAATCTTTGCCAATTGATAATATCTCTGATCTGCTCAGTATGCAGGCGGGACTGACCCGTGATGCCGGTGGCGGTATGCATGTGCGTGGTGGCCGTAGTGGCGAAATTATGTACGCAATTGACGGAGTACCCATGACGGACAGTTACGATGGCTCAACTGTCGTGGAAGTCAATAAAAACATGGTCAATGAACTTCAGTTTGTCAGCGGCGCTTTTAATGCGGAATATGGCCGGGCTATGTCCGGTTATGTCAACATTGTCACCAAGCAAGGGGATGATGAATTAAGAATGGGTGTCGATTCCTACCTGGGTGATTATTACAGTGAGCATACCCATATTTTTCGTGGTGTTGATCAGTTTGACATTGCGGCTATTAATAATCTGGAAAGTTATCTGAACCTGCCCGTTATGAAACAGAAATTATGGTTTTTCGGCAATCTGCGGCGCTCCACTACCGACGGCTGGATCAACGGTAAAAATGTTTTCAATCCCTGGGATATTACCGTCAATAAAGGACCTTCATTGCCACCTGAACAGCGGTATGATATTCAATCCACCGGTGACAGCAGCCTGGTGCCTATGAACTGGCGGGACAAACTCTATGCCCATGGTAAACTCACCTGGAAAGCAACCGATAATATTTCCGTTAATATTAACTCTATTTATGATACGGAAGAGTGGCAGGATTATGATCATGGATTTGCATACAACCCAGATGGCAGAATTACCCGCTATCGTCGCAGTTTGACCAATTCCTTAACGATTTCACACATGCTTTCAAATAAAACCTTTTACAATTTGATTTTTAGCAATTTCAATAAAAATTATCAGCATTATGTTTACGAGAATAGAACTGATGACCGCTATACCCATAATTTGCTTTTTTCTCAGTCACCGGCCGAGTCGCCTTCTTTTTTGACCGGTGGAACCAGCCGGGATCATTTTTACCGGGAGACCAATAACAATCTTATAAAATTTGATATAACCAGTCAGGTCAATCGTGTCAATCAGGTCAAATTCGGTGCAGAAGCGAATTTTCACCGCCTGGATTATGAATTTATCCGGTTACTCCAGAAAGCCGGCATTCAGAATCCGGCGGAATCCGGCGATCCTTTTGTAGAAGTCTATGTTCCTGACCCTGATAATCCGGATCAAAATACTGCGATAGATATTTATACCCGTCATCCCCGTGAATATGCCGCTTATATTCAGGATAAAATTGAATTACAGGATTTGATCATCAATGCGGGTCTTCGATTCGATTATTTTGATGCGGCCGGTTTCGTTCTGAATCATATCAATGATCCTGATATATATCGTCCGAAAGTGCCGGCACACATCGAAGAAACTCTGGCGGAACGGGAAGCCCACTGGTACCAGGATTCCGACCCCAAATACAGTTTCAGCCCCCGCCTCGGTGTTGCCTTTCCGGTCACTGCCGGTGGTGTGGTGCATTTTAGTTATGGTTACTTTTTTCAGGCGCCGAATTTTGAGTATCTTTACCAGAATCCGGAATATAAATTTGGCGGCAGTACCGGCAATATTGGACTGGCGGGCAATGCCAATATGAATCCGGAACGAACCGTTAATGGGGAGATCGGATTTAAACAGAGTTTCATGGATGTTGCTGCTGTGGAAATAACCGCATATTTTCGTGATATTCGTGATCTGGTGGGCAGTGCGCCGATGAGATTACTATTTATGGAGGTACCTCCTGGTACAACCAGCTGCAGAATTCTGACTTTGGGCTGGTCCGCGGGGTGATTTTTGCCCTGGATAAACCCTTTGCCAACGGCTGGAGTGCTTCCCTTGATTATACCTATCAAATAGCAGAAGGAAACTCCTCAGACCCAAATGCCATTCGCAATCAATACCTCAATGGCGAACGCCCGGAAATACAGATGATTCGTCTCGATTTTGACCAAACCCACACAGTGAATTTTAATTTTTCCTATGCCAGCCAGCAGGATTGGGGCTTCAGTGTCATTGGTCGCTATGGCAGTGGTTATCCCTACACGCCGGATCAATCCATCAATATATCCTCAATTCTGACCAACAAAGAAACAAAACCGGAAAGTTTCAATATGGATTTGAATATGTTCAAACGTTTTCAATATAGAAATATATCCATAAAACTCTATTCCCGTATTTACAATCTCTTCGATATCATCAATGAAAATATTGTTTATGGCAACAGTGGAACAGCGGATTTCTCACTGGATGAATACCTCTACACTCAACGTAATGCGCCGGAGATCATTAACACAATCGAAGAATATTACCGGAATCCCGTGTTTTACTCTGAACCGAGGCGAATAGAGGTTGGTTTGTCAATGGATTGGAATAAATAAGGATGACAAAAAATAAAAGGTTTTATCAGATGAAACGATTTTTATACAGTTTAGTAATTTTTGCAATGGTGTTTGTTAATTTGCATGCTCAGCAACGGGGCAGTACGACAGCACGGCGGTCCGGGAAACATGACGGCAATCGTGTCTATTGTGATTTTACCAATGGCGGTTATACTACCTGGAACGCCTGGAAACATTATGGCAATGGCTATGTGATCGATATTCAACCATTGGTGGCTGTGCAGTTACCGGTGGGTGATTACCGGGTCAATGGTGTCAAAGATGGCGAACCGGATACCCTGACCAACACAATATCCTGTGCTACTCACAGTAATATGGACATGAATCCTTCAGGCTCCAAATTTTGGGGCTTTGAACCGGTACCGGGATATTTCAATCCGTCGGTTGAGGGGCGCGATATTGGTGTGGCCATGAGTCACCTGCCGCAAACCTGGCCGGCGGCATGGCCCGATAAACCGGACTGGCTTAATGATGACGGACAGGCGGAATGGAATGGCTATTTTGGACGGGGCGTAAAAAATGCTGACCAGGAAAGCTATTATGTAATGGATGACCAGCAGGATGAAAAAATGTACTCTTTCCATGGCTTTTTACCGGATTCCACTGATCCGTCTCGTAAAGGTGTAGGTATTAAAGTCAAAGTGCGTGGCCTGCAATGGGCCAATCCCCAGGCCCAGGATATCATGTTCTGGCTGTATGAAGTCACCAATGAAAGTACGACAGATTATGAAAAAGTCAGTTTTGGCGCGCTGGTTGGTACCTATGTCGGTGGCGCCGGTGATGAGTGGATTGATGATGCCTCCTTTTTTGATATTCGCAAATCCATTGTCTATAGTTGGGATTTTGATGATAATGTCAGTCTCACGGCCAACCCCAATTGGAAGGGAGACCCTGATGATGTGGGCTATATTGGCTATGCTTTCCTGGAATCGCCGGGAAATCCCTATGACGGTATTGATAATGATGGCGATAACCGTACCGCTCCCGGAAATATCGCCCCCTATTTTAACGAGACTACCTTTAGACCCCGGAAAATAGAAGCCGGTGACCAGGTGGTACTGATTGACAATCAAACCAAAGAACGATGTTTGTTTACACTGCCAAATGATACCACTGAAGTGCGGTCCATGAACCAAACCTTTGTATTAATTCCCGGTGAAACAATACTGGAAGAAGGTAATATGGTTTTAGGCGGTGCCGGGCCGGAATTGAATGTTAATGCTTATGATGGTTTAGATAATGATCTGGATGGATTGATTGATGAAAACTACCAACTTCACTACCGTCAATACAGTGAAACAACCGAAGGAAAAGTATTGCTGGACACCATTAATCCGGTACAGTATGTTGATTATTTTACCGGGCAGGGTAGCGATGATCTTCTGCTGGATGAATCCCGTGTGGATGGCATTGACAATGATG
>CAYTLS010000317.1:0-4076 GCA_964438745.1 uncultured bacterium | reverse complement strand
GACAATCTCGGAATTTCCGGCTCAGATTTCAAGTCCATAAAATCCATTTTTATTAAGCAAGACAATCAAAACTATAAAATTTTGAATGTTAGCAAAACGGCCAGCAATGAAGAGATCAAAAAGGCTTACCGGCAAATGGCTGTTAAATACCACCCGGATAAAGTTGCTAATCTTGGTGAGGAAATTCAGGAGGTGGCCGAAGAAAAATTCAAGGCAGTGAATGGGGCCTATCGGGCGATCCGGCAGGAAAGAGGATTCTAAGTGAAAACACAAACCATTGATATTAATACAAAGTTAATCAAGCCGCAAATACTTCATTTTAGAAAAATTGATTCTACCAATCATTATTTATTGGAAAATGATCTTGCTAATGGAACTGTTGCCGTGGCTGATTTCCAAAGTGCCGGACGGGGACGGCTACAACGTAAATGGGAAGCTTCCGAGCGTGACGGACTTTTATTTTCCTTACTAATTAATGAAAATCTTGATCAATTTCATCCCGCCTCCTTTTCTTTTCTTTCTGCCATTGCTGTCTACGAAGCCTTGCGTAACCTCTATTACCAATTGCCACTAGCCTTGAAATGGCCCAATGATGTAATCTGCGATGGGAAAAAAATCTGCGGTATTCTGGTCGAATCCCGCTCTACAGGAGCCGGGCTGACAAAAGTAGTCATAGGTATGGGCATAAATATTAATCAGGATCAGATTTTTTTTAACCGTGAGGGACTGACGCATGGCACCTCTTTAAAATTGGCTACCGGGCAGGAGGTCGACCCTATTTATCTGCTGGAATCAGTACTTGAAAGTTTGGAAGAGGCTCTCCTGTTTGCAAAAGATGAAGCGATCAGCATAATTCTTAACAAATGGAAATCCTACTGCCCTTATATTGGCAAGCATATAAAATTAATTGAAAATGAAAAGGAACATTCCGGAATATTTGAAGATTTGGATCATGAAGGCGGAATAATTTTGAATCAGAAGGGGCAAATGAATACGTATTATGCCGCTGATGTTTCTATTGATAAGGATTATTTATAATATGTTTTTAGCAATCGATATCGGTAATACCAACACGGTTATTGGAGTCTATCAGAGAGAGAAATTAGTCAGTTCCTGGCGACTGGTCAGTTCCCACACCCGCACCATGGATGAATATTGGATCGTCACGAAATTGTTTTGTGAAGACGCCAATATTGATATTCAAAGCATCAGAGGCATTATTATTGGGTCGGTTGTACCGGTATTAACGCGGAATTATCTTGAAATGGGCAGGAAATATTTTGGCCTGGAAGCAATAATTGTCAATCAAGAATTGGATCTGGGCTTTGAATTAGAAGTTGACCAGCCTGAGAGCGTGGGGGCAGATCGAATCTGCAATGTCGCCGCGGCCCGCCAATTGTATGCAAAACCTGCAGTCGTAATTGATTTAGGTACAGCCACTACTTTTGATGTCATTGACGAAAAGGGGGATTATATCGGCGGGGCAATTGCACCCGGTATTTACACCGCCGGTTATGAACTCTCCAGGAAAGCAGCCAAATTATCAAATATTGAATTGGTTAAGCCCAGGAATTATATCGGCAAAAATACCACGGAACATTTACAGATGGGTATTTTTATTGGTCACATCGCCATGATCGAGGGACTGGTCAAACGAATGATAAAAGAATATAATCGTGATCAGAAATTTTTTATTATTGCCACTGGCGGATTGTCCGGAGAGATCACCAATAATTGTAGCCTGATCAACAAATCCGATAAAAACCTGACCCTTGAAGGGTTAAAAATCCTCTATAATCGCAACACCAATGATACCGTTGCATAAAAAACTTTTTCTGATCATCCTCTTATTGGCGGGTACAATCCTGGCTGAAATGCAGGTGGATGAAGAATATCATTATGTAGTAAACTATCTAATGTTACCCAGTTTGGATATGAAAATGTCTCTCACCTATAATTATGATTTTGATGGGGAAAAAGCCGGGAAAATTTATGTAACGACAAAAACGAAAAGATTTTTTAATACCATTTTTAAGATTGATAACCACTATTCCACTGTTTTTCAGCTCGCGGATAAATGTTGTTTATTTCACCAAAAAAATATTCATCAACCCAATGTCACTCAAAACCTGCAGGTTGAGTATAACGATCAAAAAGCACTCTATAGTAATGGTGAATCCAGAACTTTTAAAGCTGCGCGAATTTATGATTTTTTTTCCATGTTGGTTTACCTTCGGAAAACAGATCACAGGGAATTAGAAAAACAAACAATAATTGTTGATATGGAGGGTGAATTTTTCCAAGTAAATTTTCTTATTGGAGGAACAGAATTATTATCGATCGGCAAGGAGAAAATAGAAACCCGGAAAATTAGGTTGGTCTATCAAAAAGTCCATCGGGATCAACAGTCCGTACTGGAGTATACAGATATCTTTTTTTGGAAAATGGCTGAAGAGACGGGTGAAAAATATATTTGGTTAGAAACGGAAAAAAATAAGCGTATAATTAAAGCCAGGTTTTCTGACGGCCGGGGGGCGCTGGAGGCAAAATTAGTTGACCCACGATAATTTTTTGGCAAAAATCGGTTATTTTTTCAGTATCTACAAAAAAACAATTGCTGTTTGGGCACTGATTATTGTGCTAATTGTTGGCGGAGTTTATTTGCATGTTGACAAAGGTCTAATCACGGTAGCAGTATTGTTTTTCGGTGTGATCAGCAATGCTTTTGCAGGGCTTGCTTCTATGGTATCGATGGTTCCGATAATTGGACCGCTGATTGTTAAAGTGCTGTCATTACCGGTTTTCTGGGTGCTTAATTCTTTGGGGTATTTTGTTTCTGCCATAGCTATCAAAAAGGGATACAAGCGCGAAGTGATCAATTACCGCATTATTACTATGTTTTTTTTAATTGGGTTTGCAACCGGTTTTGTGATCGCGAAACTGGTATAACCTGATGAAAGTGTTAACCGCTTCAGATTTTTATCCTTATTCAGGAACTGAGATTGTTACAATTAATTATTAAAAAAGATAAAATTTTATGACAACTTTTTTTCGGTTATCTGGTCGTAAGTTGGGTAAATAAAAATATGGGAGTTTGGAATGAAATTTAAATCCTTGATTAATAATAGAATAGCTTTGTTTTTTGTGTTCTTGTTATCCGTACCCTTTTTAGGGGCTGATGATAACCTGGTAAAAGTGGAACACTTATATCCCGGAAAAGTTGACGTAAAAACCTTTCGGATTGATAAAAAAAGCGATGTCAGTATTTACGGCAAAGGGGCAAAATTAAAAAAGCGCAGCCGCAACATTCTTTGTTATGGCTGGATCATTGATGCTAAAACCGGAAAGGTGCAATGGAATTCGCTTAAAATATTAAAAAACAAATTTCTAAACGAAACCGGTATTTTTGCTTTTGAAGATGATATAGCAATGGAACCCGGTATCTACAAAGCCTTTTACACAGCAGTGTATGACAATGATGGTATCGTCATCAAAGACCTGGGCGATCTGGTAGAAAATATCTTTTCGAATTGGGATGAAGAGGATGTCTTCACTTTTCACGAAGATGAACTCAATATGATTATAAAAGGGCAGAAAAATTTATTTCAGGAATTAAATGAAGATTATAAATATGTTCCGGAATCACAAAAAACAGTAGTGGCTTTTTACAGGGCAGGAGAAAATGAATATTTGGAAAAGAGTTTTTCAATCAAAACAACAATTCCGCTGTATATTCAATCTGCCGGCGAGAAAAAAGACCGCAAGTTTTATGATTACGGACGCATTTATGATATGCGCAATCATGAGGTAGTTTGGCCAACGAAAAGCACTATCTTTGAATATGCCGGTGGTGGCTGGAAGAATGTGGAAGCCCGTGATGAGATAAAATTGCCAGCCGGTAATTATTCCGTATCTTACATTACTGACGATTCACACGCTTACAATGATTGGAATGTAATGCCGCCGAATAATCCGGAAGCCTGGGGCATTCAGGTGTTTTGTGAGGCCAGTGATATAAACCGGATTGATTTTACAACAGTTCGTCCGGAACCAGTGGTGGATCTGATGAAAGTTGG
>CAYTLS010000316.1:0-4076 GCA_964438745.1 uncultured bacterium | reverse complement strand
CATAGGAATTGTCTCTTTCCTGAAGTGTTGATTCAACAATTTCCTGGGCATTGCCACTATGTTCGCCCACACGGATCAAAAATTCATTTTTTCCACCTAACTGCTGGATGACACTTTTATCCAGTCCGACAGATTCAAGATCAGACCGGATCTCTCCACTTGAAATCTCTTTGTCAAATTTCAACTGGATCAGTGTTCCACCGGTAAAATCAATACCATAGTTCAGCCCTCTCAGTCCAAATACCGAGACTAAACTGATCAGAATGAACACTACTGAAAAAATCGCTGCTATTTTAGCAAACTTTGTAAAATTTACATGTGTATCTTGTAAGATGCGCATCGTCATATCCCTGTTTTATATACTTAATTTTTCGATTACTTTTTTATCAGTCCTGTAATTGAACATTGTTCTGGTAAAGAAAACAGCCGTAAAGAAACTGGCTACTACACCCCAGAATAATGTCACTGCAAAACCCTTCACAGGACCAGTACCAAATTGCATTAAAATAAGCGCCGACAAAATTGTTGTCAGGTTTGCATCGAGAATAGTAATAAACGCGCGACTATAACCACTATCAATGGCTGACTTCACCGTTTTACCCTTATCCAGTTCTTCCCGAATACGCTCAAATATCAACACATTATTATCCACCGCAATACCAATGGTCAGAATCAGTCCGGCAATACCCGGCAGGGTTAAGGTGGCCCGCAAATAAGCCAGTACCGCCATCACCAGAAAGAGGTTCAGCAGCAGGGCTACGTCCGCTAATAATCCGGAACCTTTGTAGTAAAAACCCATAAAGATAATCACGATCACAAAACCGATGATACCCAACTTTGTGCCCGTTTCAACCGAGTCTCTTCCCAAAGTTGGCCCCACAGTCCGTTCTTCCATAATTTTGATCGGAGCGGGTAATGCACCGGCACGCAAGACAATGGCTATATCTTTGGCCTCAGCCAGACTTGAAAATCCTTCGATAACACTCTGTCCGTTAGGAATTTTTGAGTTGATTCTGGGAACCATGTAGACCTTGTTGTCCAGTACAATTGCCAGCCTTTTATTGATATTTGCACCAGTCAGGCGGGAAAATTTACGGGCGCCTTCATTATTCAAAGTGAAATTGATGATCGGCTGTCCGGAATTTTGTCCCGATCCAATAGAAGCCTTGGCTTTAACAATATATTTTCCTTGCAGACCTGCTTCTTTCTCCAGGTGATACAGATTATAAAAATCCCTGGTTCCACCTTCATCCAGTGTTCTGGTAATCGCCTTTGCACCCCACAATAACTGTGAGTTAAAAGGCAGTAACTTAACAACATTAGAATCGGCTAAAATTTTCTTGACGGCGTACTCGTTCTCTTCCGGTACAACAATCATATTTCCCATAAATCGTAATAGTGATGAGAAGGGCTTATCCTTGTAAATTGATTCATCAACCAATAAATCACCATCTTCGCTGGTATCCTGTACCTCTTCATCCTGAGTGCCCAATAATTCATCGATTTTAACTGATTTATTTTTAGCTTCGTTGATGGCTATTGTGGTGTCGGATTCTTCAACAGTGGTATCCACTTTTGCCAATTCAACGTTGCCGGTCTTCATATATTCATCAACCGATTCAATAAAAGATTGTGTGACTCGCGGATCTTTCATCAGGATTAATTCCAGCAGGGCTGTTTTTTGAATCAGTCGTTTAGCTCTTTCCGGATCTTCCACGCCGGCTAACTGAACGATAATTCTATATTTTCCGGCCTTCTGAATATTAGGTTCGGAGACACCATATTGATCCACACGATTGCGAATCACCGCCATTGCGCGGTTGGTCGCATCTTTGGCTTCTTCCCTCAACTTGCTGATAATGTTTTCATTTTCAAAACCGAGTTCACTATAATGTCTTACCAGTTTCAGGTTATTTTTTGCGACGTGATTAGCGAAAACATCAACAAAATCCTGATCTGTTGCTTCGCTTTCTTTGCGGGCAGCTTCTATGGTTCCTTCAAATTCATTGGTTACATTTGTCGCCAATGAGAGGAAAAGTTTGGGAACATCAACTTCCATAACAACGTGAATACCACCCTGAAGGTCCAGACCTAAATGCAGAATTTTTTCCTTAATTGCAGCTAATTCGCCACTTTCACGCAGAGATTCCTTTTTTTCTTCTGAAAAGAAATAGTATGCTCCGCTCCAATAAAGTGAATATGCAGCCAGCACTAAAATAATTCCAATAATTACAAACCGAATACTTGTCTTTTTAAACATTAAAAACCACCTCAAATAGTATTAAAGTTAATACACTAAAAAGCCGTAGAATTTAACCGCCATGGTACAATAAAGTCAACGAAAACATTTTAAAATGTTGATATAGTGTAATTTTCATTTATTTTCTCAGTCATTTATCCTCACAAATGCACGTGAAACTTCTTTATATCCGGCAGTTACGACGATTGGGTAGATTTTTCCCTGACCGTAGAGAGAGTATTTTTTCCAATACAAATCACGGGTATTTACCAAATGACCTCTGTCTTCACCGGGATTGGAACCATGATCCGGTGGAACAAACCCTTTCAGGTTAACCTGAAATTGCGAACTTTTACCATTTCGCAACAAAATATCGATGATCTCAAACCGGTCGCCACGATTCACATCGAGATACTCATCAGCTAAAATGACCTTTTCTTTGCCATTGACTGAAAATAAAAATGCAAACCGGTCATTGCGATCACTGGTTGTGGTCAGGGTGATTTTTCCGATGACATCGCTATCCTTGCGCACCAGAACAACATTATTGTTGGTAATGGTCACCGGTTTGTTGATATCATGGTCGCCACCCCATCCCAGGATATCACAACTCAATCCCCGCTCACAATTGGCAATAATCTCATTGATAACCACTTTATCCCCTTTATTCACCAGGAGGTTTTCTCCATCCATTAATACTTTGCGCTGTTGTCCTACTGTAACAACCAGGTATTTTAGGGCTGGTTTTTTAGTAATGATTGCCGGATGTTCGGGATTGACATCAAAATATTCCATAAATTCATTGATTGCATAATTGTGATAAAGAATCTTTTCTTCTAAAGTATTTAGATTTTTTGAACTCTCAACACCAAAAGCCGGAATGCCATATTCTGTCAGGGCATAATAGGTGGCTGAGGCCTTCATTTCGAGAAAATCAGAATCCTTTACAAAGGTTTTTGTATTCATGAAATGCAATTTATGTTTAGGATTTTTGATTTTTTGATTGATCTTTGTCAGTACATTGCGGGCTATTTTTTCCAGGTAGAGAGTATCCTTGCCATTAAAATAGGTTGACGCGTCAGCGATAATCGATTGGCCAAACCGGTTGGGATTGCGACCGGGTCCGATATAGGTATCGCTGTAAAATCCCCAGCCATCATGCAGATTCAAAAAGAGGTCCGATTCCCCCATATATCCCTTGATAATCTCAACGATTTTTCCTTCCGGGTCAGAGACCGGCACTTTCTTAAATTTTCGGTTCATGTCGCCGTTGATACCGCGATTATTATTGATGATGGAATGAAAATTTGCCCGCGGGATAACAATCAGATTTCCCTTCTCCAGCACGATATTGGGATAGAGGTCGGCGGATAAAAAGGCGCCGGGCTCATCTCCCTGGATACCGCCTAAAATGAAAATGGTATTGCCGTCATTGCGTCCATACAGGCGATAAACATTCAATTCATTTTCAGTATCCTTAAAATAGACTTTGTGATCCATGGATGGCCGGCTTGGTTCATCGCCAAACAGAAGGAGAGCAAACAACAGTACAAAAATCAACACTTTTGACTTCATCGCAGCGCCCTCCATAATTCATTGATAATTTTAAACTCACCATTATCCTGTTTTTCGATTACCATTGTTTTTAGGCCGTAATCATTGTAATTGTCGGCATTGTAGCGCTGATGAAATTTTACCACCCATTGATTTTCTTTTATACTGTAATTATTAATATTTGAAATTTTTACGTCGATGCTGTTAATACTCGCAAATTTTTCCTTTTTATCCTGATACCACCAGTTACGATCCTTACCGTCGGCGGCAAAATTTTTGTCAT
>CAYTLS010000315.1:0-4081 GCA_964438745.1 uncultured bacterium | reverse complement strand
CAAAAGTTCTCCGACACCGCCTTTCACCACCAGTACTTTTCAGCAGGTGGCTACCAGCCGAAATAATTATCCCCCCAAGAAAAGCATGTATATTGCCCAGCAATTATATGAAGGCGTGGAGATCAATGGCGAGCCCACCGGTCTGATCACTTACATGCGTACTGATTCCATGCGAATTTCCAAAGACGCGGCTGTGGCGATTCGGGATCATATTCAAAAAGAATACGGCGATGATTATATTCCCAAAAACCCACGATTTTTCAAGTCAAAAAAGAAAAATGTACAGGATGCGCACGAATGTATTCGTCCCACCCGCTTTGATTTGGACCCGGAAAAAATCAAGCAATTTCTCAATCGTGAACAATATAATGTCTATAAACTGATCTGGAATAAATTCGCGGCCAGTCAAATGACACCGGCGCAGTATCGTAACAAAACCCTGGACATAGCCGCTGCGGATTATATTTTTCGCGCTAAAGGCAAAGTCATGGTTTTTGACGGATACCTGCGAGTTTGGGGTGGCAAGGATACCTCCAAGGATCCGATCCCGGCCAAGATTGCAGAAAATGATGACCTGAATCTGCAGAAATTGGAAACAGAACAGAAATTTACCAACCCACCGGCGCGATTTACAGACGGAACACTGGTCAAAGAACTGGACGCTCTTGGTATCGGACGGCCAAGTACTTATGCCACGATTATTTCCACCATTACACAACGTAAATATATTGAAAAGGAAGTGGGCAAACTGAAACCCACGGATTTGGGCAAAACCGTCAATAAAATTCTCGTCAGCGGTATGCCGGAAATTTTCAACGTGGAATTCACCGGCAAGATGGAAGAAGAACTGGATGAGGTGGAATCCAACAAGAAAGACTGGCAGGATGTGATGGCGGAATTCTATGAACCTTTTGATAAATCCCTGTCAAAACTGGAAGATAAGCGAAAAGAGATCAAAGAATCCCTTCAGGAAGAAACAGACCAGACCTGTGATAAATGCGGTTCCAAACTGGTGATCAAATGGAGTCGAAACGGCCGCTTTTACGCCTGTTCCGCTTTTCCCGATTGTAAATTTACCAAACCGCTTTTTGATCCCGCAGAACTGCCGGTCACCCAGAAAACCTGTCCGAAATGCGGCGCTGACATGAATCTCAAAGAAGGACGTTATGGAAAGTTCTGGGCCTGTAGCAAATATCCTGATTGCAAATCCACCTTGCCCTATGATATCGGGATTGATTGTCCGGAAGAGGATTGCGATGGCAAGATCGTTGAAAAACGGACCCGCAAAGGCAAGACTTTTTATGGATGTAGCAGTTATCCCGAGTGTAAGTACGCCACCTGGAATAAACCCCTGGATGTGGCCTGCCCGAAATGTGAATTTCCTTTCCTGGAACAAAAAGAAACACAACGAATCGGTACACAGATTCTCTGTTCCAACTGCAAATCGAAATTCACGGAAGAAGATATAGAAGAATTAAAATAGAAGGAATACTATAATGGCAAAAAGGAAAAAACAAGATCCAATGGATAAAATAATGTCCCTTTGTAAACGGAGAGGATTCATATTTCAGTCCAGTGAAATCTACGGCGGCATGAACAGTTGCTGGGATTATGGCCCGCTGGGAGTGGAACTGAAACGCAATATCAAAAATTTCTGGTGGCGTCAAATGGTGACGAGCCGCGCCAATGTTGTCGGTATGGATGCCGGTATTCTGATGCATCCGAAAGTTTGGGAAGCATCTGGACATGTGGAAAATTTTCACGATCCCCTGGTGGATTGTAAAGATTGTAAAACCCGTTTTCGCGAAGATAAGGCGCCCCATAAGTTCAATTGCAGCAAATGCGTCATGAAATTTAATGTGGAAAACGGACAGATCACCGGAAAATCGAAATACACCAAAGTTTTTGACAATCTGACCGCTGATGAGCCGGCCACCTATAAAGACTCTACTTGTCCGCGCTGTGGCAATGAGGAAGCGATTCAACTGGAAGGGATTGTTTGCCCAAGTTGCGGCAGTGATAATCTAACCGAAGCCAAGAATTTCAACCTGATGTTCAAAACCCATTATGGCCCTTCCGAAGATTCCGCCGCTGAGATCTACCTGAGACCGGAAACCGCCCAGGGAATATTTGTGAATTTTGGTAATGTGGAAAATACCTCCCGCCTGAAAATTCCCTTTGGTATCGGACAGATCGGAAAAGCCTTCAGAAACGAAATTACCACCGGTAATTTTATTTTCCGCTCCCGTGAATTCGAACAGATGGAAATGGAATTTTTTATCAGCCCGGAAGAGAATGAAAAATGGTTTGAATACTGGCTCAATGAACGTTTTCAATTCTATATGGACCTCGGGATCAAAGAAGAAAATCTGCGCCTGAGAGCCCACGAAGAAGATGAACTGGCCCACTATGCCAAGGCCTGTACAGATGTTGAATATAAATTTTTCTTTGGCTGGTCGGAACTGGAAGGTATTGCTGACCGTCAGACCTTTGACCTGCAGCAGCACATCAATGCCAGTGGCAAAAAACTGACCTATTTTGATCAGGAAGCGAATGAACACATCGTTCCGGTTTGTATTGAAACTTCCGCCGGCGTGGACAGAACCTTGCTTACTGTTCTGACCGATGCTTACTGGGAAGATGAAGAAAATGACCGTATCGTGTTGTCACTCCATCCGAGAGTCGCCCCGATCAAAGTGGCGGTTTTCCCGCTTGTCAATAAAGACGGCATGCCGGAAATCGCCGAAAAGATCAACAAAGACCTCAGCAAACATATGGCGACTTTTTATGATAAATCGGGTTCCATTGGTCGTCGCTACAGGCGCCAGGATGAAGCCGGTACGCCTTTCGGCATTACTATCGATACGCAAACCCTGGAAGACGGAACTGTTACATTGAGAGATCGCGATACCCTGGAACAGGTTCGTATCCCTCAGGACAAAATTGTGACCACATTGATCGAAAAAGTAAATGTCTGATCGTCATAAAAAATAATATAAAAAAGGTTCTCCGGTGTCATCGGAGAACCTTTTTTTATTCTTACTCACTATGATTTACCTAAACTTACAAACGCTTGTACATTATTCCCTGCATTTACTTTTTCCCGGGGTGATTGCCTGGACATTTTTTCGTGAACAATGGAAAGGAGTTTGGCTCATCATGCTATTGACAATGCTGGTGGATTTAGACCATTTGCTGGCTACGCCGGTCTTTGATCCGGGGCGCTGTAGTATTGGCTTTCACCCGTTGCATTCCTATTCTGCCATTGCTGTCTATTGTATGATGTGTTTTCACCCGAAAACAAGAATTGTGGGGCTGGGATTGACCTTTCACATGATAACCGACGGCATTGATTGTATCTGGATAAATTTTTATTAGAGTGACATCCCATAGATAAAAATTTCAATTCTGGTCAGTAGGTAGTATTGATTTTCCCTACCGGAAAAATCAAAAACGATTATGGAAAATCGTTTTACATAATTCTTGGCCAGATTGGGAACTAGAGAGTAAAAAATTCTACTCATTTTTATCAAAAATTTCCCGGAGTTTTTCGGCAATTTCCTGAATAATGATCGGCTTGCTGATCACGGTCTCAATACTATAATTATAACGGACAGTACTTGACAGATGATCACCATATCCGGTCATAATTACCAGCGGAATTTTAATATTTCGCCGTCTCAGTTCACCGGCCAGGTCAATACCTGACATTTCCGGCATGGTCAGATCGCTGAGCAGCAAATCATATTGTTGATGGTTTTCCAGTAAATGATCCAAAATCTCGCGGCTGCTGTTAAAAGTGGTCACACGGTATCCGAGGTGGGTCAAAATTTTATTGGTCATTTTGGTGATTGTCTTTTCATCGTCAACAATGATAATCGATTCGTTACCCGATTCGGTTTCCTTATTTATTTGGGCTTTCTTAAGAGGTGGATTTTTTTCTACCGGTAGAAAAATATGAATGGTGGTTCCCCTGCCAATCATACTGTCGACAATTATTTCACCCTGATGGTCCTGTATAATGCCGTGAACTACTGATAATCCCATTCCCGTTCCTTTATCAACCGTTTTGGTGGTAAAA